>JBEKFT010000459.1:0-3944 GCA_050013175.1 Verrucomicrobiota bacterium | reverse complement strand
TCCGCCGTTCATCTATCCTGTGGCCATCACCAACCTCGTGGGGCCGCTGAACGTGCCTCTGACCAACCTCATCACGCAACTGGACCTGGATGGAGACACCAATTACTGGTTTGCGCGCAACTTTGATCAAAACTCCACAAATTCATTCATCACCATCACCAACGCCCAGATGCAACTCGTTGTCGTCCCAAACACCAATTTCGCCGGCACAACAAGCGTTTCAGCGGCCATAGCCGTGAGTACGAATGGGCCCAACTACGGCCCGTACGATTCCCAGACCTACACGTTCGCCTTTGGCGACACCCCCATTGCTGCCTTGGGCACAAACTTCGTTGCCCTGTCGCCGTTCAACGATCAGGTACTCGCGATTTTCACCAATGGGGTTCCGAACAGCCCGACAGACAGTTTTTCCGCGTTCATCAACTGGGGCGACAACGTCACCAACAGCGGTGTCATTGCCACAAATCTTGGCGGCTGGAAAGAAGTCCATGGATCCCACAACTACACAAATGGGGGTGATTACCCGATCTACCTCACCATCCAGAGCTCTCTGGGCGCAAGCGCCACGGTCTTGTCGATCGCGACTGTCACGGTATCGGATACCCCCTTGACCGTCCTCACCAACGGCCACGGCACGTTCACCCCGAAGCGCAACGGGCAGTCTCTCCAGACCGGCAAGGCCTACTCGATCACCGCCAAAGCGGCAATCGGGTTTAAATTCGCCGGTTGGACCAGCAACCTCGAAGGTTTTCTGACCAATGCCCCGACGCTGACCTTTGTCATGGAACCCAACCTCGTGCTGACCGCGAATTTCGCCGACGTCACCAGGCCCACGCTGACCATCACGGAGCCCAAAGCCGGGATGCACGTCAGCAACGCCCTGTTCAACGCCACCGGTACCGCCAAAGACAACGTTGCCGTCGCCTCCGTGCTCTATCAATTGAACAATAGCGGCTCCTGGACCTCCGCCATCGGCACCAACAACTGGACTGCTTCCCTCACGCTGGTCCCCGGCACCAATGTCTTGAGCGTCTATGCGGTCGATACCAGCACCAACTTCTCCTCGACCAACACTCACAAGTTTGTTTACGTCTTGAGCGCGCCTCTGACAGTCCAGAGCGTCGGCGGCAAGGGCACCTTCACCCCCAATCTCAACGGCAAGCTTCTGGCCATCAGCAACAACTACTCCATCACCGCGGCTGGCTCCCCTGGTTTTGCCTTTCAGTACTGGAGCGGAGGCGTTCCGATGACCAACACTGCCAGGCTCAAGTTTACCATGCAAAGCAACCTGGTGATCGTGGCCCACTTCAAGGACATTGCCCGGCCCGTCAACGTCATCACCAACCCGGCGGTTGGCCAGACCGTGACCAACACCCCCTTCACGGCCTCGGGCAAGGCCAAGGACAACGTGGGCGTGTCCAACGTCTGGGTTCAACTCAACGGGGCCGGGTGGAATCCGGCCAGTTCCTTGAACAGCTACACCAACTGGACGGCGACGAACCTGGTATTGATCGCGGGGGCCAACCTGATCCAGGCCTATGCGGTGGACGGGGTGGACAACGTCTCGCGGACCAACAGTGTGAAGTTCAAGTACAAGGTGACGCCGGGGTCAGACTGGGCGCCGGACAGCTTGAACGGGTTGCTGGTGCAGGTTCAAGCTTCCAACAGCTCGCCCGAGAGCGTGGGGTTTGACATCTCGAGCTTCGGGCAGACGGGACTGAGCGGGGACACCAACGTGGAGGATTACGGAGTGGGCGGCTACGGGTATGTGAAGACGGGGACGAACACGGCGCAATTGACGTTGACCATCACGGCGCCGCCGGAGCAGACCAACAACAGCCCGGGCACGATCGGGCTGGTGTTTACGAACCATTACAGCGGATTCTTCACCAATGACAGTGGGGAAAACGGGACGGTGAGCGCGGCGGTGAGCGGCAGTTTTGTGCCGGCCACGCTGGGAGGCAGGACGGTGATGGTAACCCAGGCTGGGAGCAGCAAGGTGACGACGGTGGTGCTGGGCGCCAATGGAAAGTTCAGCAAGAGGCCGTCCAACAATGGAGGCGCAGGCGCGAGCACCGGGACGTATGTGTTCAAGCGTTACAGTCCTGTGGGGGGGATGCTGGTGTTGAGTTTCACGGATGCGGCCGATGCGAGGCAGACGGCGTATGTGCAGGTGACATTCAAGTCGGCGGCCGCAGGCACGTACTTCCTCAGTTCGTTCGACAACACCGGCACGTTGACCGATCTGATCACCGGCCCGTTCACTTTGAAATAACAGTTGGATTGAGGGTGACGTGAGAGCAGGGCACGACTCAATGCTTGAACCCGGCGTTTGCGCTGCGGAAATTTGAGTTGGCAACCGGTTGCTGTCAGGGCTAGAACTGGCTCCATGAAAGTACTATTCCTTGGCGGCACCGGCTTCATCAGTTCGGCGGTCAGCCGCGTGGCCATCGCGAAGGGGTTCGACCTTTACCTGATGAACCGGGGTTTGCGCGATGTGGAGATTGCGGGCAGCCACAGGCTGGTGGTTGACATGCAAAAGCCGGAGGAGGTGCGCGGCGTTTTGAAAGACCTGCAGTTCGACGTCGTCGTGGACTGGATCGCCTATGCGCCGGAGCACATCGAGCGCGATCTGGCGCTGTTCCGGGGCCGGGTCAAACACTACATCTTCATCAGCTCCGCGTCGGCCTATCAGAAGCCGCCCGCCCATTACGTGATCACGGAATCCACTCCGTTGCACAATCCGTTCTGGAGCTATTCGCGCGACAAGATCGCTTGTGAGGACCGGTTGACGAGGGCCTATCGCGAGGAGGGGTTTCCGGTGACCATCGTGCGCCCTTCGCTCACATACGATCCAAACTTCCCGATCGCGATCGGCGGCTGGGGTTGCTACACCCTGGCGGATCGGCTGAAAAAAGGCCGGCCGATCATCGTCCACGGCGATGGTTCGTCCCTGTGGGTGGTGACGCATGCGGAGGATTTTGGACGCGGCTTGATCGGGTTGTTCGGCAATGGAAACGCCCTGGGTCATGCATTCCATATCACCTCGGACGAGGTGCTGACCTGGAATCAGATTTATGAAACCATCGCGGGGGCACTGGGTGTGCGGGCGAACATCGTGCATCTCCCTTCGGATTTTCTCGCGCGCATGGTTCCGCGGATGACCGGAAGTCTTCTGGGGGACAAAGCCTGGAGCGTGGTCTTCGATAACAGCAAAATCAAAGCCTTCGTGCCCGGGTTCCAGGCCGTCATACCGTTCCGGGAGGGCATCCGGCGGACGCTGGCGTGGTTCGACGCGGACGAAAGGCGGCGGCGTGTGGATGAAGCGGTGAACAAGGAGATGGATGACATTCTCCGGGCCTGCGCGCTTGCCAACCCCGCGTGTTGAAATTACCTTGCGCCCGCTTATGGAAAAAGTCGTCATCATTGGCACCGGTTGCGCGGGCTTGACCGCCGCACTCTACACGGCGCGCGCGAACCTGAGCCCCCTGGTCATTACCGGCAAGCAACCCGGCGGCCTCCTCACCACGACCACCACGGTCGAGAACTTTCCCGGATTTCCCGAAGGCGTCGATGGTTACGAATTGATGGTGCGCATGCAGAAGCAGGCGGAGCGATTCGGGGCTCGCGTCCGGTTCGGCACGTTGGAGACGGCCCATCTCGGCGCGCGACCGTTCGCGCTCACCGTGGACGGCGAATCGGTCGACGCGCAAACGCTCATTATCGCCACGGGCGCGAGCCATCGCCATCTCGGCCTGGAAAGCGAACATCTGTTGGAAAACAAAGGTGTGACATACTGTGCCACCTGCGATGGCGCGCTGCCGACGTTTCGAAACCAGCCGCTGGTCGTCGTTGGCGGCGGGGATTCGGCCTGCGAAGAGGCGCTCTATCTGACCCGGTTCGGCTCCGAGATCCATCTCATCCACCGCCGGAACACCTTGCGC
>JBEKFT010000458.1:0-3965 GCA_050013175.1 Verrucomicrobiota bacterium | reverse complement strand
GCGACTGGGGAGCAATAAATACAGGCCTTTTCTGAGTCCGCCTCTTGTCATTCCGGTCGGCGAGTCGCCGACCGGAACGGGCGAGTCGCCCGTTCTACCAATTTTTTAACGGGCTGCTAGGCGGTGAAGGGAGCCGCCTAGTATGGGCCGCGCTGGGTAACCCGCTTTGGCGAGCGCACCCCGCCCAATTGGAAGCGTTCAAACGTTTTTCCCGCGAGCCCGGATTTCCGTTCACTCCGCCCTCAGAAGCAGAACCGGCACGTTGATACTACGCTGGATTCGACCGGCTGTGGCGCCAAGAGAGAGATCCGCGATAACATGGGCAGCTCTTGTCGCGCTGCTTTCCAGCGCCGCCCTCGGAGCACTGCCTTCGCGGCGGAGCTGCTCGAAACCGAAATCGAAAAGCGTCCTGGCATCCACCCATTTGTTCGCGCTATGCAACAGGATCAGATGCAGTTCGTGGCCATCACGGGTGGCAGACGCGGCAAAGGTGTGTTTGGAGCGGAACGTCCAGCCCGTCTTGGCCGGCCCCATGCCGGGATAGACGCCCAGGAGCTTGTTGTGGTTCTTCAGCGTTTGGAGGCCTGCAGCGGTCTTGAGCGCGATGCTGGGCGTGCGACAAATGTCGCGCAGTTCCGGCACCGCCATCGCGGCCTGGAATACTTTTAACAAGTCGTAGGCGGTCGTCACTTGGCCGATTACGGGCAGACCGTTCGGGTTTTTGAACAAGCTGTTTGTGCAGCCCAGCTCGCGGGCGCGGATATTCATCATGGTCACAAATTTTTCCACCGACCCGCCCGTGTGCCGGGCCAGCGCCAGCGCGGAATCGTTGTCCGAGCCGATGAGCAGGGATTGCACCAGGGTTTTGACCGGGACGATCTCCCCGGTTCGCAGCGGAATGCGGCTCGGCTCGACGAGCGTGTCTGACTTCTGGATGACCACTTCGCCTTTGAGTTCTGTCCGCTCATATACCAGCAGTGCAGTCAACAGCTTGACGGTGCTTGCTGGCGGCAAGGCCTCGGTGGGATTCCGCCGGAACAAAACCTTGCCGCTCGCGGGATCCACCAGCAGCGCGCTACGAGCCTGCACGCGTTGATTGAGCAGCGACAGGGCATCGATTCGGCTCGCTGCCCCGGCCAGCGGCAGTTGCAGAAACAATACGGCGCTCAGAATAACGCAGCGCAGCCGGCGCCGGCCATTCTTGGGAGCAACTCCGTTCAAACGCGCATCACGCGACGCTTTTCTCGTAACGTTCAGAGACAAAATCCCAATTGATGACATGGAAAAACGCGGCCACGTATTCCGGTCGCCGGTTCTGGTACTTGAGATAATAGGCGTGCTCCCACACGTCAACGCCGAGCAGCGGCTGTTTGCCTTGACTGATGGGTGAATCCTGGTTGGCCGTTGGCTCGATGCCCAATTGTTTGTTTGCATCCACCACCAGCCACGCCCAGCCGCTGCCGAACTGGCCGACAGCGGCTTTTGTCCATTCGCCTTTGAAGGCGCTAAAGCTGCCAAAGCGCCGGTCAATGGCCGCGGCCAGCGCGCCCTTCGGTTGGCCGCCATCTTTTTTGAGCATCTGCCAGAACAAGGAATGGTTGAAGTGACCGCCGCCTTGATTCCGAACTGCCGCGCGGATTTTTTCAGGGACCGCGTTCAAATCCATGAGCATGGCTTCAACGGACATTTTTCCCACATCGGGAAATTCAGCGACGGCTTTGTTGAGGTTGGCGACATAGGCGGCGTGATGTTTGTCGTGGTGAATCTCCATCGTGCGCGCGTCAATGTAGGGTTCAAGCGCGTCGTAGGCGTACGGCAATGGCGGCAGCGTGAACGGGCCGTTCGGTGCTGTTGCGACGGGCGCGGCGGAATTCGTTTGGGCAATCGCGCTGGGCAAAGCAGCCAGCGCGACGCTGGCGAGCGTGGTGGATTTAATGGCTTGGCGTCGGGTCATCATAATTTTGTTCTCTGGTTGGGATTCGATTTCGCAAAACAACTCACACATTGGCTTTGGGCTTGTGACTCACCATAAGTCGTCATTGGCCGTTCAGCAAGAGTCGGCCGGCCAGCGGCCGCAAATGTTGTTGGGAACTCTCAAGGCGGGTGTCGGGGGGATACGGTTTGTGTTTGGTTTGATCACCGGCGCGGCTTGCTAATGAGATGGCGACGATGGTTACGGTCGGAATAATTGCGAGGATGAATTTCAGATTCTTCATATTGAGATCTGGTTGGGACAAGCATCAAAACATAAAGCTCAGGCTCACCTTGAACAGCACCGGCGCGGCCAGTTGATTGCCGGTGAAGTTTTGATAAACAGGAAATTCGGTGTCTGCGTAAATCATTACCGGATGAACGTGAAATTCGATTCCCGGCGAAAGCATGAGGCGCTGGTAGCCGGAGGATACCCCGCCGGCTGGATTGTCATTCGCACCACCGGCGGCGTTGGCTCCGCTGTCACTGGTCCGCTCGGAAAATATGATCTGCGCCAGCGGTGAAATTCGCACGCGACCGAGCGAGAATCCTTTGTAATCAATCCCCGCCGCCGTATCGAGTTCGACGCCGGGACGATATTGATCTTGAATCAGCACCGGCAGATCCAGTTGCAACTGCGCAAACCAGTCCCATTTTTGGTTGCGATCCAGATTGTCGCGATAAAAACCACCGAGCAAAATGTCCGTGCTGCCCGTACCGAGTTGTGTGTCGCGGTCAACAACGTCAGGGTCAAAAGCATGACTGCCCGTAGGCAACTTCAGGCCGAACGTCACGCCCGCAGACAAGTCCGGCATGAATCCGGTATAAATTCCTCGAATCCGAATGTCGCCAAGTTGACTCCAGTTTCGCGACACGATGTCGCCTGCGTCATCCTTTGTCTTGAAGTAGCGAAAATCGTAGGGCACTTCCGCTTGAACGCCCCAGCTCCGATTGAACATATACTGGAAACCCGCCGTGACGAAATCCGTCCTGATTTCCTTGTCGTCGTTGTTCAGCGCAGGCGCTTGTGACGTGCCGCTCCAATTGCGATTCTGATCCTGATAGTCATATTGAAGGAAGGCCATTCCGCCTTCGCCGCCGGGGAACATTGAACTTGTTGCCACGTCAAAAACGCCGCATCCGCAGGCGCAGGCATGAACAATGCCCGGCGCGAGTATTCCGGCCAGCAAACCACAACCCGCTTTTGCCGTTGCTGCTGAGTTGAATGTATTCTTCATTTTCAAATTTTAAAGTTGCGAGACATCACCTCAAGGAGGGTCTCGAGATAAAAGGAAAAACCAGATGCCGCGCCAAACGGCGCGAGCAACCAAACCGCGATTGAATTAAAAGAGGATTCCGCGCGGCGGCGGTGTCGGCGGCTTATGAGTGAGAGAATCGGCGAAAGTGTTTGCCCGCGGCAGCGGTTGAAAGTTCGACGGTGCAATTAAAACGAGGTTTTCTTTGACCGGCGGAAATTCAAGCTTCTGCGGTTGTGTCGTGAAGTCCCTTTTTTGCTCCGCTTTTCTTCCAGCGGCAATCGCTTTGCAAAGACAGCAAGGATGTTTGCCGTCGAAAGTCTTATGCACCGCCTCCGTGAAGGAACAACCCCCAAGGTTATCCGCAAGCATCCTCGTCCACGCGATGGATTGGAGCACGGTCCAATGGGTGTTCATGGCCGCGAGCACAGCCAGGATCATCGACGCATTGCCAAGTCTTCTGAACACAATGCCAAACTAGCCCGACGCTGCGACCTGGCAAGCAAAAGATGATGTCCGTTCATAGATGGATGATGTTCGCTTGGTGTCCAATGGGGTCAACCTTTCTAAAATCGCGCAGTCAGGCCGACCCGCGCCTGGAAGGGCTCGGTCGGATGAAAGACGTCTTGAAAGGCCGGTTTGCCGGTCGGCGTCACTTGTGATACGTAGGCGTAATCAATGTCGTGGTCGCGGCGGTCGAGCAGGTTGAGGGCTTCGGCGGAGATGCGCCACGTTTTG
>JBEKFT010000457.1:1196-4014 GCA_050013175.1 Verrucomicrobiota bacterium | reverse complement strand
GCAGAATTGGAGTTCGTTCCCAAGCGATCATGCGATCATGTTCTTCACGCTGACAACCGGCCTCTTCTCCGTTTCGCGCATGTTAGGATGGATCGCCCTGACGGACACGGTAGTCCTGATTTGCCTGCCGAGGATCTACCTCGGAATCCATTACCCGACCGATATTATCGCTGGAGCAGTCATTGGCGTTGCCATAGGCCTCGCAGCCAGCCATAAGGCGGTCAGTAGTTCCCTCGCCAAGTGGCCGTTGCAGTGGATGCAACGACAGCCCGGCCCGTTTTATACCGTGTTCTTCCTGCTCATGTATCAAATGACGGTCATGTTCGGGGATGTTCGTTATCTGGGGATCGGACTCATAAAGGCGTTCGCAAAAACCCTGAAGTGATAGTAGAAGGCCTGGCACGCACAAAAAGAAAACGGCGCACCGGAACCCAGCTCGCGATACGCCGTCTGCGCGAAATCACCTCAAACCACCGCCGGGGCTGCGGCAAGACAAGTCTACTACTGGCTCGTTGCGGGGCTTCCTATGCCGAACAGACGAGCGTTGGGTGCACCGGCTAAAAAAGCCTGGAGTCCCGGAGCGCGCGTTCCAAGCTCCAGCAATGCTGCACGGACGTCATCATCAATTGGGGCGACGAAACACTGCTCTCCCCTTATCAGTCGATTAGGTGGAAGGAAAATGGCGAGGAACAGAAAATCTCTTCGCATGTTTCAGGCGCTCAGTTCAGTCCACAGCGAAGTTTGACCGATTTGCGAAGGATCATTTTTCCCAGCCTTTCCTGACCGCGCACTGCACCGATTTCATTTTTTGCTTTCATCCGTGTCATCCGTGAAATCCGTGGTAATATTCTCCCTGTTTCATTTCCCCTTGTTCCCTTTGCCCCTGGGTGCCCTCGTCGTCGTGAGCTTAGTCAGTTCCGTTTCCATTTCCTCGACGGTAGGCAGGCTGGACCGGAACGCCTTTGGCAGCGCACGGGTGAGTTGGTATTCCGACACGCCGATGGCCTTTTTCACGCCCTTGAGCGCGTATTCGGCGATGATGCGGTTCTTATCCTGGCAGAGAATGAGGCCGATGGTGGGCTTGTCCTCGGCGTGGCGCAGGCGATCATCCACCACGTTGCAGTAAAAGTTCATTTTGCCGGCATATTCGGCCTTGAACGGGCCCTTCTTCAGATCCACCACGACAAAGCAGCGCAGTCGCAGATGATAGAACAGCAGGTCGAGGTAGAAGTCGTCATCGGCGACTTCGAGGTGGTACTGGCGTCCGACGAAGGCGAAGCCCTGGCCCAGCTCCAGCAGGAACTTCTGCACCTGGTCGAGCAGGGCCAACTCCAGTTCCCGCTCGCGGAACGGCTCGGCCAGGGTGAGGAAATCGAAAATGTAGGGGTCTTTCAGCACCTGCGCCGCGAGATCAGACTGCGGCGGCGGCAGGGTGGCATGAAAGTTGTGGACGGCCTTGCCGGCGCGAGCATGGGCACCGCTTTTGATCTGCAGGGCGAGAATGCTGCGCGACCAGCCGTGTGTCACGGTCTGCTGCGCATACCAGAGCCGGGCGCTGAGGTCGTTGACCTTGTCGAGCAAGATAACATTTTGTCCCCATGGCAATTTTGCAACAAGCTGTTGCAAAATTGCCAAGTCGTCTGAGCCGGTCAATTGTGCAACAGCCTGTTGCACTTTTGTGCGGTCGGCTGGAACGGCTAATTTTGCAGACGGCGTCTGCAGAATTTCGCTGCAGGGAAATTATGCCGCAGCTTGCGGCGAAATTGGCTGGACCTTGGTGTCCTGTAGAAGTGCAACAGACTGTTGCACAATTGGCCGGGGTCCGTATTCGCGGGCGAAGCGGATCATGTATTTCAAGTTCCGCTCCGAAAACCCCTTCACGTCCGGAATGTCATTGGCGATGTCCCGCACCAGCCTGGGAATGACACCCGCGCCCCAGCCTTCCTTTTCCTGCATGGCGGCGATGGCGCGTCCGATGTCCCAATACAGATAGATGAGTTCGGCGTTGGCCGAAAGCGTGGCCCGCACCTGCGCGGCCCGGATACGGTCCTTCACCGCCCCGAGAAACGGCGCGTAACCCGACAACCCTTTGTTTTGAACACCCACTTGTTTCTTCTGCACCCTTTTCATTTTCCCATGCCCTTCCTTTTGACCGCAGATTTCACGGATTTCACGGATTCGATTTCCCCCCATCCGTGTCATCTCCGTAATCCGCGGTTATTATTGTGGATTCTAAATGTGGTGCCGGTGGTCGGACTCGAACCGACACGACTTTTTATAGTCCCAGGATTTTAAGTCCTGTGCGTCTGCCATTTCGCCACACCGGCAGTCATCTGCGAACAATTACTTGCGAATAATCTGAGATCGTCAATTTGCGCTTGCGCTGGATGGATGGCGTGAATGCCAAAACCGTCAAGAGCAATCCCAAAAACGAAATCGCAAATCGACAATCTCATGCCGCCAACTTTCGCAAAAGTGGCGGATGGACGCAAGCAACCCGTGCGCAGACTCTGACTTGTTCCGTTATGGAGATCTGCCGGGAGTGATCCAATGTGGTTGGGCCTTCAGCACCGATGTTCCAGGACTACATCAGGACGGGGTGGGGACGGCCTCGTCCCCATTCAGATTCCAGAAACTCGATGGATCCTGGGGACGGGCCGTCCCCACCCCGGGCCGCTACCTTCATGACGTGCCAATTTCCCGGCTTGCCAGGCGACTCTTGTTCGGGGATTTTAGACCAAACCCCGGAAAAAACCGAGCCGTCACGATGAATTCTGCTTTACGCACCCTGCAGAGCGGCCGCAAGTCCGATATAAAT
>JBEKFT010000457.1:0-1191 GCA_050013175.1 Verrucomicrobiota bacterium | reverse complement strand
TCGGTCCGGCCCCGGCTTTACCGAAGCCGGGGCGTGGCGAGAGGTATCGGCGGGCTGGCAACCGCTGTTCGGCGGCGTTCAGGCCTCCGGATACAGCGTGGAATGGCATGACTTTTATGCGAAGCGCGAATTGGATTGGGCCGCAAGTTTTCATCCCGGTTGTGTCGAGCTTTGCCTGAACCTGGACGGGCACGGCTTTGTGGAAGACACCGGCTGCCGGACGGATTTCGCGCCTAACACGGCGGGGTTTTATCGACGGGACAAGGAACCCCTGACCGCCCGGCGATCCGCCGGGGAACGGCACCGGTTTCTCACGGTCGAATTCTCCTGCCCGTTTCTGACCCGCCATCTGGCGGGCACGGAGGCAATGCTCCATCCGATCGTGCAGGCGGCGATCCGGGATTGCCCGTGCCGGCCGGTGTCGGGCACGACCGTGCGCCTGACGTCCGCCCAGCAACAGATGATCGCCACCCTGCGACAGCCGCCCGTCTATGCCGTCGCGCAGCAGCTTTGGTATCAGTGCAAGGCGCTGGAATTGGCGGTGACGTTTCTGTTCCAGCCGCCGCCCGAGAAGGAGTTTTTCTGCACCCGCCAGCATCGCTTGGCGGCGGAGCGGGTCGAGCAGGTGGTTTTTCTCCTGAAACAGAATCTCGCCGAGCCGCCGCCGCTCGAGGAACTGGGACGCAGAATCGGGTGCAGCCACTTTTATCTCAGTCGCATCTTTTCCAGCCATACGGGGCAAACGATCACGCAATTCCTGCGGCGGTTGCGGATGGAAAAAGCCGCGGAATTGTTGCGGGGCGGGGAATACAATGTGACCGAGGCGGCCCTGGAGGTTGGCTACTCGAGTTTGAGCCACTTTACCATCGCGTTCCGGGAGACGTTCGGCTGTTGCCCCGGCCTGTATCCGGTCTCCGCCCCGCAGGGTCAACATTAGGCTCCCGGGACGGTCACGAGCAGCCGTCCCTGGCCGTCGGTCATCGAGTGGAGCAGGGGAAGATTGCGCCGGGCCGGCCCCTTCGTCACTTTGCCCGACGGGTCAAACGTCGATCCGTGACATTTGCAGTAAAAGGAATGATCGGGCTCAGCCGACAGCCTGCATTTGCGATGGGTGCAAGAGGATGACAGGGCGAACACCTTGTCTCCACTCCGAACGATGAAAAATCCACGGTCCAAATAGCGGTCGTAAAC
>JBEKFT010000456.1:0-2936 GCA_050013175.1 Verrucomicrobiota bacterium | reverse complement strand
CGCGGTGTTCATCCTCGGCCAGACGGATTACAAACGGTTGCTGGCCTACTCGAGCGTCGAGAACATGGGCATCATGGCGGTCGGCGTCGGCCTGGGGAGCGCCGGCGCGTTCGGCGCCCTGTTCCACGCCGTGAATCATTCGCTCGCCAAAGCCATGTTGTTTTTGCTCTCGGGGAATATCCTGGCCCGGTATCGGACCAAGACCATCGCCCAGGTGAAAGGGTTGCTGGGGGCGGCGCCAGCCACGGGACTGCTCTGGGTCGCAGGCTTCCTCGCCATCACCGGCACGCCGCCCTTCGGGACCTTCACGAGCAAGTTGTTGATCCTGAAAGCCGCCTTCGACACCGGTCAACCCTGGGGTATGTGGGTGGGTGTTGTGTTCCTCGGGTTGTTGGCCGTGATTTTCATCGGGATGACAACGGCCTTCCTCGGCATGGCTCAGGGCGAACCGGAGAAGCCGATCGGGCCGGGCCGCGACCGCGTCTGGCAAATCGCTCCCCCCGTCGTGTTGGGCCTCCTGGTTTTGTGGCTCGGCCTGGCGGTGCCTGAATCCCTCGACAGCGTGCTCCGGGAAATCGCCAGAACCTTGGGAGGAGCTGCATGAAGGCCGCTGCTCCGAATGCCCTGCACAATGGTGAACCCGTGCAGCTCGGGGACATCCCCGTCCTCAGGATCGCGGACTTCAGGGAACGCGTGTTGCAGGCATGCGAAGGCGGCTCGCGCATCGCAGCGCTGTTCGGCCAACCCGCCGCCGACGGGAACACGCGCCTGTTGGCCGTGATGGCCAGTGATGCCAAAGGCCAATTCGCGCTTTGGTCCGCGATGGTGCCCGATCATTACCCGGCGCTGACGCCTTCCTGCGCACAGGCGCAAGGGTTCGAGCGCGAACTGGCGGAGCAATGGAGCGTCCATCCCGACAGCCATCCCTGGTTGAAACCGCTCCGCTACCACCATTCCTATCGCGAAGGGCATGACGCCTGGGGCCGCGGTGCGAAAAGCCCGATTCAACCGGGTGTGACCGATTTCTTTGCGATGGGCGGTGACGAAGTCCATGAGGTGGCAGTGGGACCGGTACATGCCGGAATCATCGAGCCTTGTCACTTCCGTTTTCAATGCCACGGCGAACTGGTCTATCACCTCGAAATCGCTCTCGGCTACCAGCATCGGGGGGTGGAGCGCGCGCTCGTGGGCGGCCCGAACAAGCGCACCATCCCCTTCATGGAGACCCTGGCGGGCGATACAACCGTCGGCCATACGCTCGCCTATTGCGAGGCGGTCGAAGCCCTGGCCGGCGTCGATGCCCCCGCTCGGGCCCAGGCCCTCAGGGCCATCGCGCTCGAATTGGAACGGCTGGCCAACCATACCGGCGACCTCGGAGCGCTCGCGAACGACGTCGGCTACCTGCCAACGGCGAGCTACTGCGGCCGCATCCGGGGGGATTTCCTGAATCTGACAGCCCTGCTTTGCGGGAACCGATTTGGAAGAGGACTGATCCGGCCCGGGGGCGCCTTGTTTGACCTGGAGCCGGTCCGGCAGTCCCAAATGATGGAACGGCTGGCGCAGGCGCGCCAGGACGTGACCAGCGCGGTCGAATTGCTCTGGAATTCCTCGTCCGTCCGGTCCCGGTTTGAAAACGCCGGGCCCGTCTCGCGCGAGACGGCTTTGGAGCTGGGACTGGTCGGCCTGGCGGCTCGATCGAGCGGACTCGAACGCGATGTCCGCGCACAATTCCCCTCGGGCCTCTACCGGTTCGCCCAAATTCCCGTCTCCTCCTACCACTCGGGAACCGTGTTCGCGCGCGCCTACGTCCGCTGGATGGAAATCCAGCGGTCGCTCGCGTTCATTTCGGATCAACTGCAGGCGCTGCCGCACGGGCCGATCCGGGCGGATATCGGTCCGCTCGCGCCTCTACGCCTGGTGGTGTCGCTGACCGAAGGCTGGCGCGGCGAGATCTGCCATGTGGCCACCACCGATGCAACGGGACGATTTGCGCATTACAAGGTGGTGGACCCCTCCTTCCATAATTGGATGGGGTTGGCGCTCGCGCTGCGGAACCAGCAGATCTCCGATTTCCCGCTGTGCAACAAGAGTTTCAACCTTTCCTGCTGCGGCCATGACTTGTGAGGTGACATCATGCTGAAACCATTGCTGGCCCGCGTTCACCAGAAGCACCGCACGATTGGTTTTCCCGATCAACCGCCGGTCCTGCCCGACCGCATGCGCGGGCGGCCGGAAATCGATTCCACCCGATGTCCGGAGGGCTGCCGGTCGTGCGCCGACGCCTGCCCGACGGATGCGATCAGGATCGGCGACAAGGGGGTGCGGCTGGATCTGGGACGCTGTCTGTTCTGTCCCGAGTGCGAGCGCGCCTGTCCCGAGGGCGCCATTCGCATGACACCCGAACCTCGTCTCGCTGTTTCGCACAGGGAATCGCTGGTCCTCGGTCCGGAACCTTATCAACTGGCGCAGGCGCTGGAACAAAAAACGCGCAAGCTCTTCGGCCGCTCGCTCAAACTGCGCCAGGTCAGCGCCGGCGGATGCAACGGCTGCGAGGCCGATGTGAACGTGCTCAACACCGTCGTGTTTGATTTGGGCAGGTTCGGCATCCAGTTCGTGGCCTCACCCCGTCATGCCGACGGCCTGCTCGTCACCGGTCCCGTCACCCGCAACATGGATTCAGCCTTGCGCGCCACCTACGAGGCTGTGCCGCCGCCCAGGCTCGTCATCGCCCTGGGCGCCTGCGCCATCTCCGGCGGCCCTTACGCCGGCCACCCCGAACAACGGAACGGCGCCGACGGCCTCCTTCCCGTGGACCTCTACATTCCCGGTTGTCCACCGCATCCCATCACGATCCTGGATGGATTATTGCGAATGCTCGGTCGCATCGATTCGTCTTGCCGAAATTCGCCAAATATGGAATGACCATGCATACGGGC
>JBEKFT010000455.1:0-6475 GCA_050013175.1 Verrucomicrobiota bacterium | reverse complement strand
TGATCACTCTTTTCATTCTTAAAAGGACACAGCACGACGCAAAAGTTCAACCTGCCGCCTAACGATCCAGATGAGCGACCGGAGCGAGAATAAACAACGACGACAGCCGTGCAAGCCAGCTCCCGAACTGCGAGCGCCCGCTTCTGTTCGCTCCATCTGGTTTGTTCGGCGGCGGCACTGTCTTTTTACTGCGTTTGCTGTGGGCTTTCGGTCCATCCAGGCACTTGGTAGAACTCTTTAAGTTCCAGCTCAGGAGCCTTGGCCAGTAACTCGCGTAAAATATAGTGGTGTTCTGATCCAGTCAGAACAACCAGGGGTTTGCCTGTGAATTTGCGGGCGATGTCCCGGATATTCTGGGCCATTATCTGATTGCGTTCTTCCCACTCGTCACGAAAAAAGAGGAACTCCTCGGATAATTCGCGTTCGCCCGAAGCAGCCAACAGGTTCGGGACAATGTCGTTGGCAATTCCGTGTTTGGTGGCGATAACCATGTCGTGTGCAGGGGAGTTTATGAGCTCGGGGCCACCGCTCCTGTAAAAACGGTTTTGGCTCTCTGTTGCATCCGATTCAAGCCGCATGGCAAGAACCGGAATTGAACCTGGCTCTTTCCGGGTCTGAACCTGAATCCAGTTCTCTAAACGCTCATTTGCGGCCGTTTGGCGGGAAAAGTAGCGGGTCTGCTGATAGAATTCATTGCGCCCCTCACGGTCAAAAGGGATGAGGTTTATGCCCAAAGAATCCGCCGCCAGATTTGCCGCCGTGTTCTCATTGAAGTCGAAATCCTTGGTGATGCGACCGCTGCGAACCGTCGGCTGACCACCGATTTCGGGGGGCAGTTCCACGAGAATTGCCGCTGGCTTCATGGCCACTATAACCTTCCGAAGAATCTCGAGAGAATAGTTCGTGTTCGCCTTGTGATAGCCATGGAGAGTTCCAAGGATGATAACCTGTGTTGGAACGGAGGCTGTCGCTGCGGCGTTGGTCTGCGGCCTGGCAGTGAGACAGCAGGTTACAAGAAGGGTGGCAACCACGATCACTCTCTTCATGATGCACTTTCTTTTCATTCTTGAAAGGATACAGCACGACGCAAAAGTGTGATGCCTAACCTTTAGCAGTGTATCCGTCGTGCCGCCGCAGAGAGACGTTGATTTGGCGACAAGTGTGAGGCGGCGGCGCGATGGATACACTGCCGTTGAACTGAGCCGCTGAACCCGCGACGTGGTTACTGGGGAAAGTAAATCTGTGCCAACTTCCGAGCGGCGTTTGGACCACCGTCACACCTGCCAGATGCGACGCGGCGGGCTTCTTCATGGCTGAAACTTGACACAAACGGCCCGGGCCATGCAAGGCAAACAGGCGTGCGGACCCTTGGGCGCTCCCCCGGGACAGCACCACTCCACCACGCCGGGAACGGCGCGCTTCGGGTCGTGGCGTTGGGTGGCTCAAGAGCTTTCATGAAGAGTCCAACAGCGGCAGGGATCGGGCGTGGCGCACGGGAGGCACTTGGCGCAACAGGACCAGCGTGGGTTGGTGACAAAACGGACAGCAGGCGTGCGCCGGAGTCTGCGGCGTCGATGGGTTCTGCGACTCCGGTTCCATGACGGGTGTCGGGCCACTGGCTCCCAGCAGCGATCGGGCCCGCTGGAGTCGCTCGTGGCGCTGGCGATTGCCCAGCAACCCATAATGCCGGATTTTGACGAAGTGCTCGGGCAGGAGATGCAGACAAAACCGCCGCACAAACTCCGCCAACGCCAGCGTCATGGTTTTGCGCCGCGCCCCATCGGCGTAGTCCTTGTAACCGAAGGTGACGGTGTCTGCGTCAGCCCGGAGCAATCGCCGGTTGCTGATCGCCACCCGGTGCGTGTAGTTCGACAAGTATTTCAACACCTGTTGAGGACCGGCAAAGGGACGCTTGGCATAGACCACCCAGTTCTCCCGGGCTGCCGAGCGGAGCAACCGTGCAAACTCAGCGGCCTGGGCCAGCGGTTGGAGTTGGCCGTGGAACTCAAGTTTGCCTTCATCGTAGAGTTCTTTCAATCCGGCCAGGAACTTGCCCCGGAACATCCGGCTCAGGGCCTTTATCGGGAAGAGGTAATAGTTCGGGGTGTTGACCCAACGCGAGCCCTCCAAGGCCAGGCCCCCGCCACTGACGATGCAATGCACGTGGTAATGATCCAGCAAGGTCTGGCTCCAGGTGTGCAACACCGCGGTGATGCCGATCTGGGCTTTGAGCCGTTGCCGTCCAAACTCCAGCAACGTCTGGCTGGCCGCAGCCAGGAGCCGGTTGAAGAGCGCGCGCCGGTTCTGTTGGATGAGCGGGTTCAACACGTGTGGCAAGGTGAACACGAGGTGAAAGTACGGGATGGGCAACAGCGCCGCCTCCTGTTGCTCCAACCAGTCAATGGCCTGGGCGCCCTGACACTGCGGACAATGCCGGTTGCGGCAACTGTGTGCCACGAAGTGTTCGCGCTGGCAGGCCGGGCAATAGAACAACTGTCCGCCCAAGGCCGGGGTGCGGCAGGCGGCCAGGGCGCGCAACACTTTCCAGTGTTCGGGGGACAGACGCAGGGTCGGGGTACAACTGCCCTGGACCACACCGCGCAAGATCTGCCCCAGCGTAGGGCTGGGGTTCACGGCCGCCCAGAGAGTCCGGACAGATCCAAGAGTTGGAGCGGGCCTTGAATTTGGGCCAGCCGCTCCTGCCGCACGTGCAGATACGTCATCGTGGTGGAGATGCTCGAATGGCCCAGCAACCGTTGCACCACGGTGATCTCCACCCCCGCTTCCAGCAGATGCGTGGCAAAGGAATGACGCAGACTGTGAATGCCGCCTTTGCGCGGCACTCCCGCCCGCGCCACCGCGTGGTAGAAGGCCCGCTGCGCGGTGGCGTCAATCATCGGCTGTTGGGGATCTCGGTTGGCGGGAAACAACCACAGCCGGGGCCGAAAGGCCCTATAGTAGGCGCGCAGTTCCTCCTGCAGCCGGGGCGAGAAGAGCGTGTAACGATCCTTCCGGCCTTTGCCCTGCACCACCCGGATCTGGTTGCGGGCGCTGTCCAGGTGTTCGACTTTGAGATGGCAGGCTTCGTTGAGCCGTAGTCCCGCGCCATAGACCGTCATCAGGAAGGCCCGATGCTTGGGATGCGGGCAACCCCGGCTGAAGAGCACTTCCAGTTCTTCGATGCTGAAGACCTGGGGACGGCGGATCTCCTTGCGCGGGTGCGGCAGTGCCCGGCGCAGTGCCTCCACGTCGCGGTGCAGCACCCGTTCATAGAAGAAGCGGAAAGCGTTGACCGCCTGGTTAAGCGTGCTGGCCGAGAGCTTGCGCTCGCTGGCCAGGTAAAACAGATAGGCTCGAACCTGCTGATCGGAGAGCTGATCGGGCGGCTGCCGGTAATAGTTGGCTAGATGATAAACCTGGGATGAGTTGTTGGCGTAAGGGAGACATAGGCCAACGACTCTCCGGAAACGCCGCCAATCAGGAAATAGTGAAAACCTTAGAAGACGCTACGAAAACTCTCCGCGAAGCGGTTTAGTTCAACGTCCAGATATAGGTTATCCGAAGTTATTCATCGGCGGGGCGGCGGGCCTCGGGAAGCCCTCGCCGCTGCGACGGTGAATAACTTCGTCGCCGCGGGCGACAGATTCGGATGGCCGATCGGGTTCATGTTGCGGTATCCGTTTCTCCGATTTCCCGCGCCGGCGGGACAGGTCTGCGAACGTCGAGTCGCTTTAACGACTTTGAGCTCTATCGACCACCCCGCCGGCCGGGCTTGGCCCTCTAACGACTACTCAAGAGGGCGTTGCTATTGCCAATGACGACTCTTCTATATTGGCGTCGCCGGGTCAAGCCTGCGGAAGATCAAAAAACAACACTCAACCCAGGATTATTATGAAACTGCCCCATCCTTATGACCTGATCATCGGCCTGGATCGTTCCGATAAAAAGGCCGATCTGTGCCTCCTCAACACCGCCACCGACCAACGTCAACTCGCCCTGATTGACACCTCCCCCGAAGCCCTTTGGGAGTGGCTGCTCCAACTGCGCCAGGCTTATCCCCAGGCCCGGGTCGCCCTGTGCCTGGAACAACCCGCCGGCCATCTCATCGCCTTCCTGGAAGCCTACGAATGGATCACCCTCTTTCCCATCAATCCCATCACCCTGCAGAAGTTCCGCGAAACCTTCGTCACCAGCCGCGCCAAGGACGACGCCAAGGACGCCCATTACCTGGCCGATCTGCTCTACAGCCACGCCGACAAACTCAAAGCCTGGGCTCCCGAGGACAGCGCCACCCGCGCCATCCAACAGTTGGTCTTCCATCGCCGCTCCATCGTCGACGAACGCACCGGCCTGACCAACCGCCTCCAGGCCCTCTTAAAACAATACTTTCCCCAGGCTCTGGTCCTGTGCGGCCAGGATCTCTGGCGCCCACTGGCCACCCGCTTTCTCCTCAAGTGGCCCAGCTTGCAGGCCGTTCGCAAAAGCAATCCCGCCACCCTTAAATCCTTCTATTATCTCAACGGTTCCCGCAGCCAAACTCTCCTGGAACAACGCCTAGCCCTCCTGGACAAAGCCGTGCCCGTGACCGACCCATGCGCCGTCATCGACAGCTTCGTCTTGCGCGTCCAACTCATCGCCCGCCAACTCCGGCTCCTGCAACAGACCCTCGCCCACTTCGACAAACAGATCGCCCAGGCCTACACCGAGCATGAGGATTACCCCATCTTCGCCAGCCTGCCGGGAGCCGGACCCACCCTCGGACCGCGCCTGCTGGGCACTATGGGTTCGCAGCGGGAGCGTTATCCTCAATCTGGCAACGTGCAGTGCTACACCGGCGTGGCGCCGGTCACCAAACGCAGCGGAGGCTCTTGTTACATTCATCGCCGCTATCTCTGCCCCAAATTCCACAAGCAAAGCTTCCACGAATACGCCAAGGAGAGCATCCTCTGGTGTCGCTGGGCCGCAGCTTACTACTTGCAGCAACGGACAAAGGGTTCTTCCCATCACACGGCCGTGCGCGCCCTGGCCTTCAAATGGCAACGCATCATCTGGCGCTGCTGGCAGGACCGCACCCCCTACAACGAGCAGATCTACGAGGCCTCGCTGCGTCGCAGAAACAGCCCCATCGTCAAGCTCTTCGACAAAGTCGACCTGGGCAAAAGCCCCTTCAAACACCCCCTCACAAAAAACTAAAAAAGCCGTTGACGGATTACCTCAGAGGTGAGCTCAGGCACGCCGCACCTACGTCGTTGCCGAGCGGAGCTGGCGCGGCGGCTGCGCACGCAGCTGCCGTGACAGCGCAGCGAAATACTGCGGCGCTCGTAGGCGTTGCCTGCAGCGAGAGCCTGTGTGAAAACTCATTTGTGGACCATTGAATCTGCCTCGGCACTGCATCAAAACGCGTCATAAGTCAATTGTGAGCGAAGTTTTTCCGAGTCAGGGAGTTTTTACACAGGCTCGCGAATTGTTAGGCGGCAGATTTTGGCTTGTCATAAAACTCTTTAAGCTGGGAATAGTATAACATCCCGATGATGACCCCTGCGGCCAAAACAGCAGCAGCATCGAAGAGGGCCGCCCAACCCGGTTCAACGTTCGTGCCTTGCAGTGGGGTAATCGCTACAACAGTGATTCTGGTCCACAAAAACAGGGGACGGGCTGGCTTCCGGCTCAAAAGCAAACCAATCGTCGCAGTCAAAGCAGTAGGTAGCAAAACGATATACAGAGCAAACCCAATCCAATCAATTAGCGTATGAGGAGCTTTCGAGACTGAGGCCTCGTAGGCTTGAAGCTGTGCTGGCAAAAGGCTATCTGCAAATGCACTCATGACGATGGTACAAATGACAAATAATGCCTCCAGACACACCAATAATCTTAGTCTGCTCTTGAGCAGTCTCGTTTGCAATGATGGAACGGCGAATTGAGTCGAACCTGCTGGTCCACCGCCGAATATGTCGGCGAATTCGGGAAACTGCGAAATCGGACGCCATTCCGCATCGCCCTCCGCCTTTAGTTGAGATTGCGGGGTGACTCGACCATCACGAATCCATTGGCGCAACTGCTCGTCGGTCACCGGGCCATACTGTTTCTCATCACCTCCGATAAGTGTGTAGTTTGCCATAAATTATCCAAGCGATCCCTCGACGCCTAACGTCCAGAACTCAGGCACGCGGGGCCGCTGACGCCCTCCGCGACAGCGGAACTGGACCAGCCATCCCGCGTTGCCTGCAGCGAGAGCCCGTGTGAAAACTCATTTTGGGACCATTGAATCTGCCTCGGCACTCCATCAAAACGCATCATAAGTCAATCGTGAGCGATGTTTTTCCTAGGTCTGGAGTTTTCACACAGGCTCCCGTCTTGTTAGAAAACATGAGGGCAGACAAGGGGCGCACACGCGTTCCACAATGTCTGCCCATATGCATAACAACAATGCTTCTACTCCGGCGGTTGCGGCAACGCAACCGGTAAATCACCCCTG
>JBEKFT010000454.1:0-4624 GCA_050013175.1 Verrucomicrobiota bacterium | reverse complement strand
CAAGATCCGGTACTCCCTCAGAGATGGAGATCTGGTTGATAATTCCCTGCGGTGTGTTATCCACATTACCCCAGAACCCCGCCACGAGGTTGGTGTTCCAGGTGTTAGTGACGCTCGGATCGTTCGAATAGGTTTCCCCCGTCAGGTTCCGGTACGAATTCAGTCCGCTTAACTGGACATAATCAATCACGCGGCCTCCAGGAACCCCCTCGTCTATAATCATGCATCGGATGCTGTTGGTGATGTTCAATCCCCACTGCGGCTGCCGGAACTCCCCAACAGTACTGAGTGAGAACCAGTCAATCGGAACATCGTTAGTCGGAATGGCCCAGAAGCTACCGGGCAGCGCTCTCA
Organism: Verrucomicrobiota bacterium; assembly: GCA_050013175.1. Taxonomy (GTDB): domain Bacteria; phylum Verrucomicrobiota; class Verrucomicrobiia; order Limisphaerales; family BOG-1460; genus BOG-1460. The sequence continues at coordinate 4,270 of JBEKFT010000454.1, read as the reverse complement.
CGTCATAAGCGGAGTCCGGGAGGAAAACCACGTTGGTGACCAGAGGCACGAGGAACGAGGCCATGTTGGCGGGAGCCTGTGCGCCAGGTTTCCATCCGGTGCCTTGCCAGGCACCGGCCAGTACGTTCGTCGCACCCGTAAAGGCCCCGCCAAGCGCATATACTGCATTTGTTGAATACCCAAAATTATTCGTCAGGGTCATCGACAGGCTCCCATCCGCCTGAATGTAAACCGCGCGCGGATAATTGTTCGAATACGAATTCCATACCTCCACACCGATGGTGTTCGAGACTCCTGCCATGAGCAGTTGGGTCATCTGGATTTGGCTTGTGTCCGTGGTGGTGGTGGCCGGTCTCTGAACCTTAAGCTTGCGTGTGATTTGGGAGGCGCTTTGCATCACGATCTCGTTCAGGTTGGGAAATCCCTTCCGGGCGCCGATGACCCAGGGCGCCCCATAAACGTTCATGTGAACCGGTTGGACACCCCATGAGATGCTGGCGCGGTTTGTGGCAACGTAAAGGTCAATCGGTACGGTCAGGTTGGTCGTGTCGGTGACAAAAAGGTCCGCGCCGTTGACCAGATCGTAGCCGCTGATGATGATATTATTGTTGGTGCCGACAACGTTCAGGTTGAAGTGAGGACGGTAGCTGCAAGGGTACAGATTGGTCGAGGTCACTTCGAACATGTTCGCCGCCAATTGGAGGACCCGGTGAACCGCCGGGGTATAATAATTGGTCGGGTAAAGCGGAATGTTGGTGATCGTGATGAGATTGTTGTAACCGTCACGGAGATTCAATTGCGCAAATATTTTTTGAGCCGCATTCGTGAACAACTGCAGCGGCTGCCAGGGAATCAGGTTGGTTTCCATGCCGGGCACGACGTTGCCGCTGGAATCCACATTCACATAATTGATGTTGATTTTATTTTGCTCGGGCGTGGAATCGGTCCCCAACTGCGCCAGCATCCGGTAAAATGTGTAACGGTCGTAAGAGTCGGCATTCGTCCCCGTGGCGAGCAGGCGGTTGGTGAAAAATCCGGAAGTCTTGGCTGGATCAAAAAATTCCTGGGGGGTGAAGTAATGGTTTGTATTGTCCGCTCCGGCCCATGGGGCGGTGACGGGATCACCATTCAGAACACCCTCGGTGATGGTATTCCCGAACATCAACGGACCATCCGAGTACTCATCGATGTTATCGATTCTGAGGACGGCGGCATTATTCGGGAAATAGCTGGTTGCGGGCCACAGCGTAGCATAGTTTGTCGCATACCGATAATTGAGGAATGCGAGCGCGTCTTCAAAGGCGTAGCCGCTATTGGCTAACAGAAGGTTTGTCCGGTTGTATTGGTAATAGAGTGCAGACAGTCCGTTGTCTCTGTACCATTGATTCGTGTTCAGGTCCGCCAGGAGTGCCGCCAGGTTGATTTCCCAGGAACCAACTCCCTGATTTCGCGCATAGCCGTCATTCGCTGTGTCCAAGGTCCTGGTGACGGCCTGGTTGTGGATATAATTCGCATCCAGCGTCTTCCCGGCGGGCAGGACGATGTAGGCGTAGCGCGCCACGAACTTGTTGTTGGCCGAGTGCGGCTGGTCGGGATGCTCCAACACCCCGATCCACTCCGGGTCCCCGACGTAAAAGTTGCTGACAACCGTGTTGCTCACGACGATGGCGAGGCCGTTGATCCCGATTTCCGGCTGTAATCCGTTCGTGTCGTAGCGGCCATTCCGGTTCAGGTCGAGATAGTACCGGAAGTCGGTGAAATCGGGAAACGCGCGATTGGTGACGATGAAGACCGGAGGCCGCGGGTTGTAAAACAGGTTGGTGAGGTTCTGCAAGGGCTCATTGCCGGTGAGCGGGCCGCCGCCGATCTCGTGGTCGTAGTTGACGTTGGTCCGATAATCGAAGGCGCCGGGATCGAATCCGTTGTAATTGATGAAATTGGTCGAGACGATCAGGTCGAAGTTCTGGTCGTTGGTCAGGGCGACGATGCGCGCCAGGATCTCCGCCTTGGCCCGCTCCAGCGCCGATTCCGCCGTGAACCCCGCCGACGTCTGATCGGTGGTGGTGGTGACGGACCCCCGCTCGCGGTGGCTCAGGACCAGGAACGTGACCGCCATGAAGGTGATCACGGACAGCATGATCAGCGTGATGACGAGCGCGACGCCGCGGGAGGACGGAAGAAGTCCAAAGTCCAAGGTCCAAGGCCCAAATTCTGAAGATGGATTTCCGGCGTCGGGTTTGCGGGCGGGCGTGCCGCCAAGCTCTTTGTTCCCTTCGGTTCCTCGATGATTTGGATTAAAGTGCATTTCTCGAATAAGCCGTCGGATCCACCATGCGGATGGGGATGCGCTGGCGGAACAGGTGCACGTGCGGAGCCTGGTTCGTCAGAAACGCCTGTTGGGCCGGGAGAACGGGAATGGACTGGTACTGGTCGTACACCTGCGGCTCCAGAATACCCAGTTCCATCTCCACTGCTGCGGGAACCGCATTGCTGAAAAATACAAAAGCGCCGATCTCGCCGGAGCCGGAGACGTAGTACTGATTGTTGAGGTCAAAGAAAAGATTGGAGGAAACAAAAGCGGGCAGGTTGGTCAGGGAATTGAAGGAGTTCGGATTTGGAGAGTTCGTGGGGTTGAAATAGATTGGATTGTTCGGAATCAACCAGCCGCTGGCGTCGAATGGCCGGACCCGGAAGTGCACCACGCCATGCAAAATCTTGCTGACGCCGTTGGTGAGTAGTTCACTCCGAGCCAGGTTGAAATCGTAAAACAACGCGGCCGGATCTATTTGGAACTGGGACACGGGCTCGCTCGTTTCAAAACGGTAGAGCGTGCCGGCGGGACCGACCCCTCCCGGAAGCTCGGGATCATCATTGCGGTTTGTGCGCACGAAGTAGCCGATGCCCGTCCAGGTCTGATTGTTGCGGACGAGGAAGAAAACGTCGTCCAGGATGTTTGTGCGGTAAAGGACGTTGGTGCTGAGGAGCGCAGTGGACCCTGGCAGGCTTTGATAGCTGGCATTGGTCGTCTGCGAGTAAAAATTAGGGGCGCCAAACAACCAATAATAATTGGGCTGCTGAGCAGGGGGTATTCCATTGGTCCAATCGAAGTAGGACGGCGTGGTCTGCCCGATTTCGCGGGCAAGGATTTCGGTGGCCATGCGGCCGGATTCCAGGACGTCGGTCTGCGACATGCCAAGGCGGAAGGCGCGCTGGGTCTGGTTGAACATGGCCATCAATCCCAGCACGATGACGGAGAGCAGCGCCACCACCACCAGGATCTCAATCATGGAGAAAGCGCGCATTGAGACCGGGAACCGCCCTGGCGAAGGGGCGCGGAGGGGCCTTAGCCGGAACGATTCCGTTATTCCGGGGAGCGCACCCGTCTCGGGTGCGGTGGCGGGCGTCCTCGCCCACCACTTCGAGCCTCGGAGCCAGTCGCACCATTCAGTTCGTGCTGCTGCGATCGAACCGTCCGGCGAGGGCACCGGTCGGAACACGCGAGGGCTCGTGTTCTCCCCCCTTTCAACTGAATCGTTCCGGCTTCGCGGCTCGCGAACCGGAAATCGCGCATCACACATCGGCAATCGCATCCGGGTCCTCATTGCGCCTGCACGTAGGTTGAGGGTTCGAGGAAATACAGCAGAAGAGGCGCGACTCCGTCGTGAAGATCATTGGTCTGGACAAGCTGTCCCCCGGTGAAGGTCCGGAACGTTTGCCGGCCGTTGCCGGCGTCTCCGTTCGGCAGCAGCGGCCAGCGGAACGTGAGGCGCAAGTCATGCGAATTCACCAAAAGATTGCTCACCACGGTCGAGTTGTTGATCCGGGCGGAAAGCTGTTGCGCGGTCATCCCATTGGTGAACGGCTTGTTCATGTTGGTGGTCCCGGGATCGAACGGCACGTAGGAGTCGATCTCGGGAATCATGCGGTAGCTGAACGCGCTGTCGAGGACGGTCGGGTTGTCCGCGGGATATTTTTCCACCGCCGGCCCGCTCATCGACCGGACGTTGGCGACGATATAATTGCTGAAAAAATGAGGGGTAGCGGGAGGATTGTTCGTCCATTCGAGCTTGGGCCTGCTTAACACGCCGATGATGTTATAACCGTTTGTGAGAAGCAACTGCTGTGGACCAGATTGAACAGCGCCGTTTCTCGACCAGTAAGTGCGGGTGAAGACATTGATTTCCGGAGAGCCTCCCCCCGAACCGGTGAGACTCACCGAGTCGTTGGTCTGGAACACGCCGTTCTGGAGAGTGTAGGACCAGACCATGTT
>JBEKFT010000453.1:0-2992 GCA_050013175.1 Verrucomicrobiota bacterium | reverse complement strand
ACGCCTATGGCTTCGTGGCTGCTGATTGATTTTGAACGCCGCCGCGCCAATCGCCGGTTGTCCAAGGACAGGTTGCTTGCGTTGCTCCGTTCCGAAGCGCCCCGTTTCTTTGAACTGGCCGAGGTTGTGGGCAAGTGGGTTTGGATTCGGTTTGCCCAAAAGCAGCCCCGCGAAATCACCGCTGCTTTGGCCGAGCTTGGCTTTCATTGGAACAGCGAACGCCAGTCGTGGCAGCATCCCTGCGGTACGATTCCGGGCAAGTCCGCGACCTATGACCCCCGCCAGCGGTATGGCAGCTATTTCGCCGCCGATGCGATGGCCGCTTGAAAGGAGAAGACGCCATGAATGAAAACACGATGAATCCGGTTCTCCCCGGCCCTGAAACGCTGGTTAAACCGTTCCGATTCCCATCACAGCCCCACGAGTACAAAGTTGTGTCGCTCAGGGAATGCCCGATGCCCAATGATTTGATGCTATGTGTCACACCCGACAAAGCCGCCGAGTACTGGCGAATGCACGTCACCGACCATCCGTATTTCCGCCCTGAATGCGAATGCCTCGTTGCGCTGATGCTCAACACCCGCCGCCGGGTCAAAGGCCACTACCTCGTTTCCATCGGCACCTTGGATACGATTCTGGTTCACCCCCGCGAAGTGTTCCGACTTGCTTTGATGACCTCGGCGGCAGCCATTGTGGTGATGCACAATCACCCTAGCGGTGATGCCTCCCCATCGGAGGCTGACATCAAGGTCACCCGCGATTTGATGCGAGCCGGGCAATTGCTCAAAATCGAATTGCTGGACCACGTCATCATTGGACGCGGCCAGTATAAATCGTTGCGCGAAATGGGTTACCTGTCCGCCTGAACCTGGGCAAATGGTGCTCAAATGAACCGAAAAACCTTCAGTGAAAGTTTCAGTAAAACCTTCAGTAAAGGGGTTAGTTTCGGTTTGTCCGGAAGCATCAAGAGTTACTTGAATTTGCTAGAGAATCTGTTAGTTTTTACATCGAAAATCGGACGTGAATCGCCCGATTCCGACCCTCGCCTCCAAACTTAACAGTTGGAACTGCAAGAGTTTGGAACTCTTCCACTCGCGAGTGCCAGCAGAAGTGCCAGCAAAACAGTACTCTGGCAGAGTTCTGCGTAACTCCGGGTAACTCGCCCACTACTCGCTAACCGAGTCGAAATCAATTGTCGTAACCTCATCGCTGCAAAAACAGTTATGAGACGACGATTCAGGCTCTATCGACGCAAAAAAGGCGGGCGCTACTACATCCACGATGACGTGACCGGCAGGCAGGACAGCCTCCACACCAGCGACCGCGCCACGGCGCTGCGGTTGAAACAGGATAGATGCGACCGTCCACGCCCATGTCGCCGACTTGCACTTTATTCGGAATGCCGCCGAGAGCGATGACAGCCCAGTTCTCAAATTCAAACGGCGGAATGGCGCGCAACTTTTCTTCACTCCATGGCAAATCGCGGACGACGAAGCCGCGTCCGGCTTTCCAGAGTGGCTCGCTTTCCGGCAGAGCGCAAACGTCTCGCAGGCGTTTGGCCATGACACGGCAGGCGGTGGGCGAAATATCAATTCCAATCCACTGGCGTTTCAAATTCTGCGCGGCGACAAGTGCTGTGCCGCAACCGCAGAATGGCAAGGGGCAGACCCATAATCAGTTCAGAGATTGGCACAGGCCCTTGGACAAAGGCTGTCCAAGGGCCATTAACGAGTTGCGCCGGGCAGGGATTTTGTTTGATTCAACGAACCAACGGTTGTTGATTCACAGAAGATTTGTTGATCAACAACAGGTTGCGAATGCTCGGTTGGGCAAAAAGAAACGATTGAATCAACGAACCAGCCGGAGTAAAATCTGGCAAGGTTGGGTTGATTATGAACAAGTTGGAACCTCCGCATTCACTCGCAAGTCCTGTTTGGATCAACGAACCAACCGTCGTTGAATAACAAGTTAGCCATCATTTGCAAAGCGTATGTATTTATTTCTCGCGCCTATTGCTGGAGTTATCGTTGGCACCTCGGAGGGGATGCGCGTGCTACGCTCTCATTTGGTTTTTGCGGTTATCGCAATTCTTGTGCTTGGTATTATCGTATTCGCGGGTGTATTTCCATATTGGGATTGGGATTCAGTTCCTTTGGCACTTTATGCAGGCACAATCTTTTACGTTATTCCATGCGTGGCGACAGCCGCAATTGTTAGCTTGTTTCGATGGGTGTATTCCAAGCAGGAAAGACGATTTCCAGAAAATCGTGACCTATGATGGCTAACAAATCGCGAGCCTGTGTGAAAACTCCCTGACTCGGAAAAACTTCGCTCACAATTGACTTATGACGCGTTTTGATGGAGTGCCGAGGCAGATTCAATGGTCCAAAAATGAGTTTTCACACAGGCTCTCGCAAGCCTGTGTGAAAACTCCCTGACTCGGATAAACTTCGCCCACAATTGACTTATGACGCGTTTTGATGGAGTGCCGAGGCAAGATTCAGTGGTCCAAAAATGAGTTTTCACACAGGCTCTCGCTGCAGGCAACGCGGGATGGGGTCTCTGGTTCCGCTTCGCGGTTCACGTCGTTTGGTCCCGCGTGCCTGAGCTCTGGTCGTCGTAAAAAAGTGCCAGCAGAAGTGCCAGCAAACACCCTTCTAATGGGGTTAAACCGGGTTACCGGGAGTAGTGACGGAGTTACGCTTGACAGGGAACGTAACTCCATTAAAGTCAGGGTGTCAGCGATGACATAGACGATTGATTTCGAGTGGCTTGTGGAAGGCGAGACGCGTCCGATTCCGACCCTCGCCTCCAGTTTTTGATTTTTCAGCAGCAAGGAGTTGCGGAGTCGGAAGGGTAAACTGTCAGTAAACCGGCCAGTGCAACCACCACTTGCCACAATTCGACCGAACTTCACGACAACTCGCCCACAGCGCCTTAACGCGTTGTTCCCAGACTGGCTCATGATTCAAAACGCGAAAGGCACCGTTTA
>JBEKFT010000452.1:0-3288 GCA_050013175.1 Verrucomicrobiota bacterium | reverse complement strand
CTTCGGGCGTTGACTCCGCAAGCAGGCCGTTCGCAAACGACTGATCGGCGGCGGTCAACCCTGCCGCCAAGGCCTCGTGGATATGCTGCACACCTTGAACGGCGGTGGGGCGGTCAAACAATTCGTGTTCCCCCAGACGCAGTAGAACCGCGCCGCGCTGGCTGCCCAGATCGGAACGCCGGGACAGTTTTTGCAAGGCGGCGCGGGATTTTTCCGGTTCCGACAGGATGGTCCAGGCCTCGGCCTGTTGCAATTGTAGATAGACCGGGTCGCCATAACCAGCGACTTCAGCCTCGTGCCATAATTTTAATGCGTCGCGCCAATGACCGTTGCGGGCTGCCAGTTCAGCATTACGCACAGTTGTCATCTGGCGGGCAAAGTCCCGCTGCGACTTGAAACCGTGCGCCACCGACAACGCCACGGAAATGATTATCAACGCGGCGCTGCCGGTCAGAACGTAGGCGACATTGCGTTGCGACCATTTTTGAAGCTTCAGGAAAATCGTCGGCTTGCGGGCGCGCACCGGGCGGACCTGCAGGGCTGCGCGGATGTCTTCGGCCAGTTCCTCCATCGTGAGGTAACGGCTGCTTTTGTCATGTGCCATGGCCTTCTCACAGATGGCGGCAAGATCGCGGGAGACGTGGCGATTGACGGAGCGAACCGGTTCCGGTGGCCCCTGCAAAATCAAACGTCGCAATTCCTTCTGCTCCGGCAGGCTGCCGTCCGGTTGGGCATAAGCAAGGCGCCCCGTCAGAAGATAATAAAGCATCACCCCCAAGGAATAAATGTCGGTTGCCGGTCCAAGCTCCTGGAGCTTTCCCGCGATGATTTCCGGCGGCACGAACAACAGGGTTCCCGGGTATCCGGAATTGGCTGTTGCCAAAGGCGATTGCGGTTCCACCCACATTGCCCGTCCCCGGTCGGTCTCGATGGCCTGCCAGTTCAAGGGCACCAACGCTTCCTCAAAATTATTCTTCGCTGCTTCCAAAACATGGGCCGAACCCCAGTCAATGACCCGAACGTCACCAAACGCGCCGATGAGTATGTTGGAAGGTTTTAAGTCTCGATGGATTACCCCTCGACTATGCGCATGGCTCATGACGTCACAGATTCGCAACATCAATTCCAAGGCTCGATTGACATTCCATTCCGAAGGCGTTGGTTCGTGGATCTGTCTCCACACACCTTCCAGGGTTGTTCCAGGAAGAAGCTGAGTGGTATAATAAGGCCGGCCATCGGGGTCGAGTCCCACATCAAAAATTGGCAGGATGCCGGGATGTTCCAACTGGCTGGCGATTTGGGCTTCCGCCAGGAAACGATACACGGCGGACTGCGAAGTGACGGTTTTTTCCGACATGCGCTTCATCGCCGCACAGCGCCGAAACTCAAAATCCCAGACCCTCCAGATGTCGCCTTGTCCGCCGCCTGCCAGTTTCTCCAGGATTTCATATTTTTTGAAAAAATCCCGCCGCCTAAACAACCTGGAGACAGCAATAAAATCTCTGCTTTTGTTTTGCGTGGCTTCTTTTGAGCGCGTGGAGGACGTGTCCGGGTGTGCGCGAAGCGCCGTCCCGAAAAGGCACTCGGGACAAATGGCAAAAGGGTGATCATCACCCATCTGACTGCCGCAAGTGTCGCAATGTTTCATCAAGACATTTCCGGGTTTGTCAGGGCTTCGACCAGCCGACAAAACACACCCGCACTTCTTGATTCGGCAAACAGATGCGCCAGGTTACTCTGCACTCTGCGCAAACAAAGACATCAGGTATTTGATTTCAGAGCGAATTTCGTCTTCATCCGGCCCGACCAGTTTGCAAACTTCGTCCCATAAATCGCCGACGAGCCGCCCCCGGAAGCGATGATGCGCCTGTTTGAATGTTTCCTCTTTCATCCCCAGCTCGATTGCCGCCTCCGCCTGGGTGATTTCACGCCGCAAATGCGCCATGTGGAATTTTGAATGCTTGGAATGGTTCGCTGCTCTCCGGATGACTTCCAGGGCAAACACGCGGTCAAATTCACGGCCAAAAGCCTCATACGCCCCCGGAATAATTTCATCGGCGTGTAAATCGGGATCCGACAATGAAACATGCGCCGTCCGACCGCCAGTCGTGACCGCCTTCTCCTTTCTCCACTGGTCTTGAAGAAATCGCCACAAAACATGGCTGAGAAAACCACGGAACCGGCATGATTCAATCCGTCGTGCCGTGTGCAGAAAACCGTCCCGGTCATCCCACCGTTTAAGAATCTTTTCGGTGAAAAACATCTGGGTGTAATCTTCGGCCCGGTCAGGATTTACACCCCTGCGCAGGAAGAAATTGCGAATGGCCGGACGATATTGCTCACAAAAAGTCTGGAGCGCATCAGTGGCGGCAGCGCCGTCTTCCCGTTGGATGACATCAAGGACCAAAGTCCATTGTGTCGTTGGAAAGCACTTGGACGCTTGGGAATGGTTATCCTCACCCATAAAATCACTTCCATTTTGGGTTCGCGTAAGAGGAATACATCAGAGTGTGACGATTCACAAGTTAGAAACCAGCCCTAGTTGTGAGACCGTTGTGGAAAACTTTGACGCACACGTTCCAACCCGAATGGGCGAGTCCCATTGTGAGGCAGGCTGGGCTGACCTTGGTCCACGGAGGCTTGTCGTTCCTCCAAGTATGCCACCCGTCGCGTCATTCAGTCCAACTAGGCCGCCGGAAGGCGATGCTCAAAATTCTTGCATGCCGCGCCAAAAGTGACTCTTGCCTGAACGGCGGCCGAGAACTGCCATGCAAAAATGTGTCGGAAGTTCTTGACCCTGACGGCAGGCTGCGTCATTTTCCAAGCAAGAATCACCTCTGGACGGCAAACAAACATTGACAATACAACCATGAAAAGAACGTTCGTTGTTAGTCTCCTCGCTTCGGCCGCGCTGCTTGGCGCCTCCGGCTGCGCCTCAGACCAGGGACAAAAACCCGAAGAGACAAAGAAACCTGAAGAGGCCAAGAAGCCCGAAAAGCCCAAGGACAACCGTCCCATCGACCAGCGTTTGAGTGTCGGCATGACGATGGATCAGGTGCGCGATGCCGTCGGCAATCCCAAGGGCACGGCCGTCAGCAGCGACGGAGAGCAAACCTGGACCTATAGCGACACCGAGAAGGCCTTCATCCCCTACTACAGCCTGAGCGGCGGCAAGTTCCACCACGTCGTCGTCACCTTTGACAAAGACGGCAAGGTCAAGAGCTGGTCTTCCAACACTCAAGGCGGGTACTGAAAGCAGGAGCGAGGCTCGGTGAGCCGCAGCAACGC
>JBEKFT010000451.1:0-3223 GCA_050013175.1 Verrucomicrobiota bacterium | reverse complement strand
CTCAACGCCCTCAAATCTGTTCCTGACCGCTTCTTGAAACCGGCGGAGCGAGGGTAGCCGTTTTGAGTAAAACAAACGGCTCGACCTGCTCCAGAGGTAATCCGAGGCAATCAGAATACAGGTTCCTTTGTCCTCTGGCAGTGCCAGGGTTCGATTCAACGACGCACAACTATAGACCCACCTCTGCCGCGTTCGCAGCTAAAGGTCGAAGGCCGACAGGAATGTACGAGGCAACCAATCCAGCGAGCGCCGCAGCCAACTCGCCACTGGCGGGCATTCTTTTACCCGTGCCAGTATCCAATCGGCGTCAAATGAATTGTGCCCTTTCACGTCCAGCCCAACGAGGTAATCCACGCAAGACGGTTTCGTGAAATCATTTGACCATCGTTTGATTTGCACCGATACACGCTGTTTAGGCGGCACTCGAAGTCCGCCCAGGTGAATTGCCCTGTCGCCATCATTGTGCGCAAAAAGATCAATGTCTTTCATCACCCCGCCACGGTATGCCGGAACGAAGCAGCCATGGGCTTCAAAGAGTTTTGCGATGAGGGTCTCCAGCTCAGTGCTGGTAAGACATTCCAGCAATTGAGCTGCGCCTTGTTTTGGCTTCCAGTGATCCCCGACACGCCGACTGCCGACCACACAATCAATTGCTTTATAGTTTCCCCAGTCGTCGTGAATTCTTCGGAACGTGCCACGAGTCAGGTACTGGTTGGCTGTAATACACGTGAGCACTGGAGACACGTCTTTTGCCTTTCGATGAGCCAGCACTTTGACCGGCATCACTTTTGGCGTGAGGCGGGTATTCCCCACTTTTTCACTTCTACGGAATCGGACCCGGCCAGCGGGGCTCAGAATCCAGATTTCTCCATCGTGGACAACAACCATCCGGGTCTCATTGTGAAACTTCTTCCGGCCTCGCTGCCAGAATGATCGTGGCTCTGCCTTTCCCAAGCCACGGCGATATTGCTGAAGGCTAAAGTTGTCGAACCAAATCACCGCTGCCGGACGGTGGAGCGGGTTATTGCCAGCCAGCCAATCACGGGCCAGCTCGTTGCCCTTTCCGATTTTGAGATAGAAATATTCCATGGTCAGTTTCTCCTGGTGGGATAGTTGTTCCGGACAAGGAACACTACAAGACCAAAATGACCGATACCGACCAACACACGGACTTGACTTCACAGGTTCGCAGCGGTTCACTAGCCGGAATATGATCCACTTATCTTCCGGTCAGTTGCGCCGTGCCGCTGACGTTAAAGACAAAATTGAATCACTCGAGAAAAAACTCGCCCGGCTGCTGGGAAGCACCGATGGCCCTGCGGCTCCCCGCAAGCGCCGCAAAATGAGCGCTTCGGCCAGGGCCAGGATCGCTGCCGCGCAACGTGCCCGGTGGGCGAAGCAGAGTGGCGCCAAACCACCGAAGGCCACAGCCAAACGGAGACGCAAGGTCAGTGCGGCAGTGCGCAAGCGCCTTGCTGAATCGGCCAAAGCGAGATGGGCGAAAGCCAAGGCAGCAGGGAAGAAGTCGCTGTAGCTGGTCAGAAGCCGGTCTTGGTGGGCAGGGAGTGGGTCAGCAAGAAACCTGTTCGATCCATTCCTGCTTCCGACAAAGCGTCCGACCCCCACCACGTACGGTGTGATCGCAGTCCTGTTTTCCGGCATCCTCATCGTCCGCGGCATCGTTGTGCTCGTGGTCGCTTTCCGAGCGCCGCCAGAGAAGCACGAGCTGGCGGTCTCGCTGGCGCGCTGTGGCGGGTGCTCGCAGGCATCGGGCCAGGGGTGGGAGCCGTGTCCTGGTTGATTGGCCGGCTGTAGGATTCCGTGTGATCGGACCGGAGCCGAACACATCCGCAGTAGAGGATGGTCGCGGTATTGGCATTCCAAGCGTCACAGGCTACGCTGCGCCACCGGCCATGGCCGTACTATGCGAGACATCAACAATCCCAGAATGATTTGGTTCAAGGCAGGTCTGTTTCTTCTCATTGGCCTCGGATCAGCGCTTCTGTTGCTCCTGGAGACTGCAACATTGAGAGCAGGTCTTCTGCTCGGCGTGGCGATCTGGGCATTTTGCCGGGCGTACTATTTCGCATTTTACGTGATTGAACACTACGTCGATCCCGGCTACCGGTTTTCAGGGCTAATCTCATTCTTCCGTCATCTGTTAAGAAAGCGATCATGACAATCATTGAACTGTTTTCCGCAATTCTCCTGGTTGCGATTGGAGTTGGGAGTGGGAAGTTTGTGGCGAAATATTTCGGTGCCTGGACTGGAGTTGCCGCAGGAATTGCGGCTGTTATCGGGTTCCTGGCGATCATGCATTTTCTTGGTCGTATCAGTTACCGGCGACACCAACGCAAGATGCGTGAAAAATACCGGCGAATCTTCCGTGTTCTCGACCTCCCAGCGGACGAAAAGAGCGTAATCAAGCCAAAGGGGGCCGAGGTCAGGGTGGGGGACTACGGTTGGGAATCCGGCCCGATCCGCAAGAACGATTTGATTTACCTCACAGGGTTCGATGATCGGTGGCGCATGATTTGGTGGGCGGGATTTCGTCCTGACCAGATTGAGCACGTGGGGCCAAAGCCATTGTCTCAGTACGACAAACCAAAAACGCCGTGCCCCTTTCCTGTTCAGCCTCGACAGATCATCTGACGCATCGCCACCTTGCTCTTGTTCTTGTCGGGCTTGGTGGCTGGTGACGAGGCAGGGGCCGCGTTGCGTCGAGGGCGCGCGGAGGTCATAGCCGGGAATGAATTTAAAATCGGTGAATCCGTTGTTGCCGCCCAGGAGCAGTCTGGTTATGTGTCGTATCAGGCCACGGAAAAAATGAGCATGAACTGGAGGTTCGACCGGGCGGACGGCAGCAACGGATCGTTCGGTTCCGCGACCCCGTCCGGCGACCCCGACGAGCTGTTCTCGCTCACGGTTACGGCAGGTTACTCCCCAATCCTTAGCGAGGTGAGCAAAAGGTGCACTGGCGGGTGAAGTTTTGGAGTGAGAGTTTGGGTGGATTTGGGCAGAGTTGGGCATGCCAGCACTGACGAAACGCTCTCCGAAACTTCGCCTGGAGTTTGTCGCCAATAAAGCCCACAGCGTGCACGGGGGATTGCCCGCCGTCGAAGCACTTTGCCAGCAGTTCGGCCTTTGGGAGAAGCTGCGCGCCGTTCCCGGTCTGGACAGCCGCAAACGCAAGACCCAGGGCTACAGTGCCGAGTTAATGGTG
>JBEKFT010000450.1:0-4079 GCA_050013175.1 Verrucomicrobiota bacterium | reverse complement strand
TGCGGCCAAACCGCAGGAGGTCGGGTGCACAAGGATTGGAGCTGCTCTGGTAAGGGATTTCGTGAGTCAACGATCACATTCCCCAAAAAGCTCCAGTAAGGTTTTGCCATGAGTCAACGCGCCAGCGCACACCGTATTCCTGCTTCTTAATCATAATCCTTTTCTTAATCATAATCCTCCTTCAGCCGCTCACGGAACATCAGTGATGCGAAAACTTGGGCGTGACCGCCCCCGGGCTCTTTGCCGGCTGTGCCCGCGCCAGCAGCCGGTTCCAAGGGATTATCTTCGCTCGAAAATTCACGGGAGATTTGAGGCCTCGAGTCCGACAATCTGCTGGCCTTGACCCGATCGCACCGTTTACGTTTGGATAAACGATTCGACGTCATCTCCGAGAATGAAATTGTCCGGGAACACCTGACCTCATGAAAAGGTCTTTGAAAGCACTTCTGCAAACCTCGGTCGTGTGGTTTTGGATTCTCAACGCCTTTCGCCTGGCCTCCGGGCTGATCCTGTTGCCGTTGGTGTTGCGTGTGTTCACCAAGGCCGATCTGGGCATGTACTATGTTCTCTTGAGCCTGGCGGCGCTGACGCCTCTGATCGATTTTGGATTTGGGAACACCATCGGGCGGTTTGTCAGTTATGCCATGGGCGGCGCCGAGACCCTCCAGGCCCATGGCGTCGCCACGTCTTCGATCCTCAAAGGGCCGAATTACCCCCTGCTCTGGCAGTTGCTCCGGACCACGCGCGCACTCTACCGATACCTCACCCTCGCGCTCCTGGTCATCCTCGGCATTTGGGGAACCTACATGGTGGAGTTGCGCATTTATGAAACCTCCTCGCCGCTGATCACGCGTCTGGCGTGGATCACCACGCTGGGCTCCACGTTGTTTGATATATACTCGAACTGGTGGGACGTCTTTCTGCGCGGTATGAATGAGGTGCGGGCCGCCGCGCGCATCGTGGTGGCAGCATTGACACTGAAGTTCGCCGTGTCGGTGGCGCTGCTGCTGGGCGGGGCGGGTCTTTTGAGCATACCCCTCGCCACGCTGGTCAGTTGCGTGTTGCAACGGCAACTCGCCCGGAGGCGATGCCTCGCGTTGTTGAAGGAGGAACCCCTGGCGACACGGCACAACCTCAAGGAGAACCTGAAAATTCTGTGGCCAAACAGTTGGCGCATTGGCATTCACTCGATAAGCAGCTACCTGACCGTCAATGCCAATCTCGCTATCTGCGTGCATGCCTTCGGCCTAGCCGCAAATGGCAAATACGGACTCTCCGTGCAACTGATGAGCATTGCCGCCGGCATGGCCAGTGTGTGGCTCCTGACGAAGTGGCCCCTGATCAACCAGCTCCAGGCCCGGGGAGAGCCCGCGTCGGTGCGACGGACGTTCTGGTCCCGCCTCTGGCTGCAAAATGCAACTTTCCTTCCCCTGACGGCGGGAATCGTCTTCGTGATCCCCTGGCTGTTGCGATGGTTTGGAAGCGGAAAGACGGTGCTCCCGCTGATCTGGCTGCTTGGGTTGACGCTCACCACCTTTCTGGATTTGCAATTTTCGAGCTGGGGCACCTTGATCTCGACGGCAAACCGCGTTCCGTATCTCTGGCCTTCAGTGGCCACCAATATCGTGAGCCTGACGTTGTCGTTGATCCTGGTTCATTTTCCTTCCTTGGGTCTGGGCGCATTGGTGCTGGGGCCGCTCCTCGCTGGCAGTGCGTTTAATTATTGGTACTGGCCGCTCTTTGGCGCGCGCAGCCTCGGCACATCCCTGTTCCGATTTCTGTTCCTGGGGCCGACGCACGCCGCGGCCGCCAACTCCGCCCGGCCCACCGTTCACACTTGAGATGTCGCGGGATCTTCGTTTTCCAGGCGGCGCAGTTTCAACTTTTGAACTTTACTTGGGGTGAGCCACACGCAGTATACAATTGAAATGAGCGGATCCATCACGCGACGTGCTTGCGATTAACCTGACCGACAACGGAGCATCCCGGATGCACTGATCCAAAGCGTGGTGGAAATGCCATGACTGCGACGAAACATTTGCCTGATTATTCTGCCATGGCTCCAAAGGGGTTTTTGCGGAAGTTCCTGTTCTTTGGAGTAAATGTTGTGTTTCGTTTGCGGGGGATAAAACTCCCTCCCTATTTCAGCCTCAGACACCGCGTTGTCCTCCTTAGAAACCGCCTGTTCTTCTTGAAGGCGGGAACTGAACCGGGCGTTCAGAATCTGTGCCGCCGGTTGCTGCGTGAAGGGATGACGGTGGTTGACATCGGCGCGAACGTGGGTTTTCTCGCGCGTCACTTCTGCCGCCGGGTTGGCCCGGGCGGCAAAGTGTTTGCCTTCGAGCCGGATCCATTTACGTTTGAGTTTCTGGGGTTTAACACCCGTTCTTTTGCCAACAAACAACTGACACAGTGTGCAATCTCCGACAATCATGAACCCGCGTTGTTGCATTTGAACCCGGTATCCGGCACCGGAAACAGCCTCCTCAACAAGGTCGATTCCTCCGAAACGGTATCTGTCCCTTGCATCAGCCTGGATGAATTCCTGGACAAAGCCGGAAAGCCGGCTGTGGACGTCGTCAAAATTGATGTCGAAGGAGCCGAACTGAGCGTGCTGCGTGGCATGCGGCAAACGATCGCCCGGCTTCCCGGGTTGCAAATCATCATCGAGTATTGCCCCAAAAACCTGCGCGATTCCGGGGTTGATCCCCGGGCGGTTTACGACGAAATCAAAGCCGGCGGATTCACTATTCAGTCCATCCGGGATGACGGCAGCACGCAGAGTCTCGACCGATTTGATTGCCTGGAACCGGTGTTGAATCCCTTCGGATACACAAACCTCCTGTGCACAAGGAATAAACTCTAGTTCATTTCACGTGTCTGGGCATGGGCGCATCGGTTCTGGGACTGTTCATCGCCGGTGCTCTTTGCATCTACTGGTGCTGGCCGCTCTCCGGCGCCCGGAGCATCGGGACCAGATTGCTCCGGTTTCGGTTCCTCGCACCGGTGCGGTCCACGCCCCGCAAGCCCGTTGAGTGTGCCGTTCACCGCTGAAATCGGGACCGCCGCCCACTCGACATTCTGATTGCCTGGCATCGTCGCGCCATTATATTGTGGGGCCAGAAAATGGCTCCGACGGCCATAACGGAAGCACTTTTGTGAGCTACAGCCTCCTGCCGCCCCGTCACATCGATACGTTCGCTTACCGCATGCGGCGCTGGCCGGCCGTTCACCGCGTCGGCCGGTGGCTGCGCCGGACGTTATGGGCCGGGCTGGTGGACGGCTTCTGGGAGTTTGCACGGCGTTTGTTCGCCAACTCCAAGCGGTTTGGTCCTCCAGCCAAAACTTTCTCGGTTTATCAAACCTTGCGCTGTGGGTGGCCAAAGATCAACGGCCGGATCGTCCTTCACGATCAGGGCGTGCCGCGGGTCACCGACGATTCGCTGCTGGTCAAAGGCGGTTTGATGCAGCATGCCGAGCAACCCTGGCCGATCTGCTGGAGCGAACACTCCAACGCCCGGCTGGTGACGGAAAGCCTCGCCCTCCTCGGGCCGGACAAGGCGCTTTGCGTCGAATCCGCCTACAACGAAAAGTGGTGGCGCTCCGACACCGCCAGCCGCTTTCTTCGGCTGCCGCAGCCCACCAGGCTTGCCGGCAATTGGACGAGCGTCGTTTCCCTGTGGGTACCCAACCGGGGTCTTGCCGTTTACGGCCATTGGTTGCACGATGCGCTGCCGCGGCTCGCTCTCCTCCCGGAATTTCCTCCCGACACGCGGATTATCGTGCCTCCAAGCCTGAAGCCTTACCAAAAAGAGAGTCTGGAAATGCTGGGCGTATGGGACCGCTGCCGTCCGACCCCCGAAAGCCATCTCGAGGTCGAACATTATTTCTTCAGCACTCCCCCGAGCGTGATCGCCTGTTATAGCCCTTACACGGTCAATTTCCTTCGCTCGGCACTCCTTCCAAAACGGGACCCGCATTACTCGGGACCTAAAAAGTTCTTTTTCAATCGTACCAGCAAAAAACGGGCTGTTGAAAACGGCCCGCAGATTTGTGACTTTTTCCGCAGCAAAGGGTGG
>JBEKFT010000449.1:0-9596 GCA_050013175.1 Verrucomicrobiota bacterium | reverse complement strand
CGGATTCGGGGGATCTGGAAGTCCCCTATATTGGACGCTTCCCGGCCGAGAACAAGACCTGCAAGCAATTGGCCCGCGAGCTCAAAGCCGCCCTCGAAAAGGATTACTATTACCAGGCCACGGTCATTATCGCGGTCGATCAGATGGCGAAAAGCCGTGGCAAGGTTTATCTCGTCGGCCCCGTCCGCGTCCCCGGCCCGCAGGACATCCCCAGCGATGAAATTCTCACGCTCAGCAAAGCCATCATGCGCGCCGGCGGCTTCAACGACTTCGCGGACAGGCACAACGTCAAAGTCACCCGCAAAGCCCGCTCCGGTGGACAGGACAAAAAGACATTCGTCGTGGATGTCGGCCAAATTTTTGACAAGGGCAAGGTCGAGCTCGACTTGGTCCTTGAAGCCGACGACCTCATCTTTATACCCGAGCGGTTAGTGCGCTTTTAGCCCATGAAAGATCATCTCCCAGCTAAAGTCGAGGCGCCGCAGCCTCCCGATCCCCATCACCAGTCCTACGGGCCGGAAGACTATCAAGCTGTCCCGGCTGCCGCCCTTGACATGCGGAGGTTCTTTGCTTTTCTGCTGAGATATTGGTGGCTGCCGGTCCTCACCACGGTGCTTGCCCTGGAGGCCGCCGTCGGCTACATCCGTTGGGCGCCGCCCATGTTTGTTTCCACCGCCCGGATGTGGGAAACTGAAAAGATGCGCCTGCCGCAAGGCGGAGCTTTCACCGAGGATTTGCAGAATTATCTTGGAACGCAGATGGAGCTGCTCCAGAGCGACAAGCTGCGGGAGTTGGCGCTGGAGCGCTTGCGAGCCCAGGGAACCAATACCATTCCCTTGGACAAGCGCGGCAAGCCGCTCATGGTCGATCTCAAGGTAGCGCAGCCCCCTAAGACCACGGTTCTCGAGGTGGAGGCGTTCAGTCCCGACCCGGCCTACACACAGGCTTATTTGAACGCGGTGATGGAAGAGTACCTGAAGTACAAGAACAGTTTTCGCAAAGCCGTGTCCGGTGACACCCTGGCCTCGATTTCCGAGCAGGCGCTGCTCCTCGAGAAGGAGTTGAAGGCCGACGAGGATGCGCTCACGGATTTCGAGCGGACCAACAACCTGGCCACCCTGGAGGAGGAAGGCAGGATCGCGGGTGGCTACCTGGCAAGGTTGAAAACTCAACTGTCCGACCTCGAACTCGAGTCCCAGCTCCTGGAGGCAACCCCGCTCGAACAGGATTGGACCGGCCAGGACAAGACTCACGCCAGTGGATTCCTGGTCAACTCGCTCTCCGACGCGGATTCGTCTTCGCTGTCGGCCGCCGCCACCGAGCGCCAAATGGCCTGGAAAGAACTTGAACTCCTCAAAATTCAGCGCGAAAAGCTCGGCAAGTATCTTCGCCCAATGCATCCCAAGATCGTCAAATTGGACGCCGATATCGAACGGGGGCAAAAGCTCATCGACCTCTATCGCAACCAAAGCCGGCAGGCCCTGAAAATCAGCTTCGACAGCGTTCAGGCATCCATCAAGCAATGGGAAGGCAAGGTGGTCGAGGCCAATGACCGGATTGCGGAAGCGGACCGTCTGAAACTTGACGTCAAGCGCACGCAAAGCCTGTATGACCCCCTGGTGCTCCTCCTGCAAACCGTGGATATCAACCGGAACGTTGACCGGGAAACCCTCGCCGTGTTCGAGCCGGCTGCTCCGGCGCTGCGCTCCCACAGGCGCGACTGGATCCTGCTGTTCCTGGCCCTCGTGGGAGGTTCGTCCGGGGGCGCGGGGATCGTCTTCCTGGTCCAGCTCCGCGACGACCGCTTCTCTTCAATCGCCGAAGTTGACGAGAAGTTCGGGGACAGCATCGTCGGCCAGGTGCCCGAGATGCGCCAGCTCCGGCGGAATGGCTCGTTACCCCTTCTCGAGCCCGAGGGTCAGCACGATATCTATGCCGAGTCTTACCGCAACCTCCGCTCGGCGCTCCTCTTTCTGCCAGTCGAGGGCGAGCGCCCAAAGATCCTCCTGATCACCAGCGCGCTGCCCAGCGAAGGAAAATCCACGATCGCGGCGAACCTGGCAAGGACGCTGGCCCTGGGCGGCTCGCGGGTGCTCCTGGTGGATGGAGATCTCCGCAAGGGCCGCCTCCACGAGCTGATGGGCCAGCCGTGCGAACCGGGCCTGACCGAAGTGATCGGCCGTCCAGGGGACGCGGACGTGATTATTCATGCCGGCTCCGTGCCGAATCTCGCCTTCCTCTCCCGCGGCAGCAGCCCTCGCAATCCCGGAGACTTGCTCTTGAGGCCGGAGCTGGACCAGATCTTTGCCCGCTGGCGTCGGCAATTCGATTACGTGCTGATCGACAGTTGCCCGGTTTTCGCGGCGGATGATGTGACGGCACTGGCCCATAAAGTTGACGGCACGCTGTTCGTGGTCCGCAGGCGCTTCTCCCGCGGCGCCGTGGTGCGGGAGGCGCTGGAGTTGCTTCTGCACAGACAGGCAAAGGTCTTGGGCCTGATCTTCAACCGGGCCGACGCCTCCGCGCGCTCCTACCACTATTTTAAATATGCGGACTATTATCCCCCAGCCAAGCCGAAGTAGCCGCACCTCGGGAATACGGGACCACGCGATTGCGGATTACGGGCCATAATGGACCGGGGACTTTGGATTCTGATCCAAACCAGTGAGCAAACGAGACGGCGTTGAGCGAGTAGATCGCGGGCCAGGCACAAAAGGTCCTGCGAATCGACCGGCACGAAGTGTGCCCGATCATTGCCGGTTTTCAGGTCCCGTTCGAACGTGGCCTGATTCACGCCTCGCTTCGTGTATTCGTCATCTGACTGAACACATACAAGTAGCCATGAGAGGGGCCGCCCTCCTGTCAATTGTGGCCTTGGCTTGTTTCACTGAGTTGGCCTATGGCTTGGATCCCCCCACGAACCCGAGGATATTGAACCCAGACATTACCACTCAATCGCAGAACCAAACGGTAATTGCCGGGCAAAGCGCGACGTTCACCGTCACGGCCACAGGGAATGTGCCGTTGAGTTACCAGTGGACCTTTAACGGCTCAAATGTCGGTTCAAACAGCAGTTCATATACGCGCGCAAACTGCCAGCTTGCCGATAATGGCGGCCGGGTTCAGGTGACGGTCAGCAATGCCAGCGGCTCAGTCCAGAGCAGCACGGCGACTTTGACGGTGAATCCGACCGGGACAACTTACTACGTGGCCACAAACGGTTCCAGCAGCAACACAGGTCTTTCGACCAATTCACCATGGGAAATAAACTACGCCGTAACCAAGCTGGGGCCGGGAATCACACTCACACTAATGCCGGGAGTCTATTCCGGTCCTATTATCATTTACAACGTAAACGGAACTGCCCAAAACCCGATGACGATTCGTTCTCAGGTAAAATGGAAGGCGGTAATCGCAAACTCGACCAACCACGGGATAGCTCTCGGTTTCACCCCCTTCGTTAATTATCTCGTAATGGATGGCCTTTGCGTTACTAATTCGGCTAGTGATGGAATCGGGCTTGCCGGCCAGAACTGCACCGTCAGAAATTGTTGGGTGACGGGCAACTACCTGCAGGGCATTAACGCCAGTCATGCTACCTGCTCTAATAATATAATAGAATACAATTTAATCGAAAACAACGGGACAATTGCAGCAGGCGATCCGAGCAACGCTCACTACCATGGAATGTATATCAGCGGCCCAAACAACATCGTTCGAGGGAACGTGGTACGTAACAACAACAGCGGCTATGGCATCCACCTTTACACCGCGTATGCTGGAGTGAGCCAGAACAACAATTACATCTACAACAACCTAACCTATGGCCATACAAATGCGTATGGAGTGACTATGTGGAGTGCGGTTGACGGAGGCTCATTGCCTGGAACCAATTACCTTTTCAACAACACGATTCTTGACGGTGTCGCACTCTCCTACGGAACCGACGGCATAACAAACAACATCATTCTCGCTTCACCCAAGAATCCGAGCCTTCCAATCGCGGCCTCCGGTACTCGAGTGCCCGTAGTCTATGCAGATTACAACCTGTCTCGTCTCGCGCTTGTCCCGGCGGGCTCACATGACGTCGTTGTGAGCACGGTTGGTTTTGTGAATCCAGGCAATGGCCTTTACTGGTTGGCGTCGAACAGTCCGGCGAGGGGCGCGGCTAACCGAAACGTTGTGCTTCCCGTTGATTTTTTTGGCAATCCCCAGTCTTCCGTAACCGACATCGGTGCGTTCCAATACAACGCCACACTGGCTGGCGACATCCGGGTTTTATATCCTTCTCCAGCTAATCCTGATTACTGGTCGCTACCTTAGCATGACGAATGTCGGGTCTTCATGGAGCAAAATCCTTCCCGATCTTGCCGATTCCACGCGGGAAATGCCTATGATCAGCGCTCAGCGTCACGGCGACTTCGATGATTTTGAGGCTACAGTTGTGGTCTGCGAACGGGCCGCCGCATGAAACTGCACCATCTGATACCTACACTCCAATCGGGAATGCGGTCGGTGCTGGCTCTCGTCACTCGCAAGCCATTTAACACCTCAACTCCGGACGGGCGGTCGAAGGAAAGGTTGCGCCGGGTGCTCTTAACCTCCGCAAGTTCTGTCACCGCCCGTGTCATCTCGATAGCCGGCCCGTTGATCACCGTTCCGCTGGTACTCAGTTATCTTGGGCACGAGCGTTATGGCCTGTGGATGACTGTGATTTCAATCGTCGGAATGTTCACCTTTGCCGATTTGGGCCTCGGCAACGGCCTGATGACCGAAATCAGCCAGGCAGACGGGCGCGGTGACGTGCAAGAATCGCGCCGTTGCATTGCCAGCGCCCTCTTTGCGCTGTCGGGCGTCGCCTTAATCCTGCTCTGCCTTTACTTAATTGTGTTCCCGTTTGTCCCCTGGCCGCGCGTGCTCAATGCTTCGTCTGCTGATCTGCTGCGCGAAAGTGGAGCCGTGGTGACAGTTTGTTTCATAGCATTTCTAGTGAACCTGCCTATGGGTGTTGTGCAGCGGACCCAATGCGGCCTCCAACAGGGATTCCAGAGCAATTTGTGGCAGTGTGTCGGGAGCGGGATTAATGTGGCCGTGGTATTGACCGCAGTGAAGGCGCACGCCGCTTTGCCGGTTCTCGTCTTGTGCGTGACTGGTGTGCAACCCCTCGTGAACTTATTGAATGGCTGCGTGTTTTTCGCTTTTCAACGCCCGCATTTGCGCCCGCGCCTGCAGGATTTCCATTGGGCCACCGCCCGGCGCCTCCTCGGCACCGGCTTCTGGTTCTTTCTCGTGTCGATCTTGATGGCGATTGGGATTTACTCGGACAATGTGGTGGTCGCCCATGTTGTCGGATTAAAAACAGTGCCGCTCTACTCAATCCCAGCAAGTTTGGCGGGTTATCTCCGAGCCGTGGCGAGCATGTTGTATACTCCATTCTGGGCGGCTAATGGCGAAGCCTTGGTCAGGGGGGACATCAGTTGGGTGCGACGCAATACGATTCGAATAGTGAAGTTGAATGTTCTCATCACGGGGTTCGCAGGGTCGGCATTTGTTATTACAGGCCCTATTTTCCTGCACTGGTGGATTGCTCCCGACTTCAGTCCTGGGAGGTTTCTTTTTGCCGGCATGGCCGCCTGGGCGTTCCTAACCTCAGTGATGGGACCGATCTTTATGATCTTAAACGGCGCAAACGCAGTCCGGGTACAGGTATTGATGTTTGGAGCCTTTTCGTTCGTCGCTATCATTCTCAAGATCCTCCTGGCTCGCCGGATCGGGATAGCCGGAGTCGTGTGGGCTTCGGTGCTGCCTTATGCGTGCCTGGTGGTGCCTGCGGCACTTCTGGCGATGCGACGCGTTGTACACCGCGCCGAGCAGTCGTCTCTCCAGGCTGCGGAGAGTCCTGGATTTCCGCTGGCAACATGCAAACAACCCGCTACAGGCTCTTAGGACGCCGCGCCGTTTCGGAAAAGAGGCGCTCCGGTACTCGCAGCTTTGACCCGGAGGATGCCGCCAGCCGGGACATCCCGTTGCGCGGGCTTCTGCGGAGGAGATCCGGTCTCCATTTCCCAATACGGGCTGGGCGGGCATTCGGACGTTCTGCAGCCCCTGAGCCCTCTATCTCTCTCGTTGCGAGCTTGGCAATTCTCGCGCTTGTAGCGGCATGGCTTGCGACAGTGGTGAGATGGCACTCCGGTTCCATTTCTGTGGATCAAGGTCACGGAATGACGCTTTATAGCTTTATGGCCGAGGACTCAAGGACCGATAGAATCTTGCGCCTTTTCGCCCTCTCGCTCTTTGTACTGGCTGGCCTATTGGGTGCGTTGGCATCGCGGCGGCCACGACTTCCCGGCCTGGTCGTTTTCCTCCTCGCGACGATGATCCTGTATTGCGCGTTTTGGTGCCTGGTCAGCTACGAGCCCTCGGAATACTGGCCCGGTTTGATTCAAACAACCAGCCCGCTCATTTTTACAATGTGCCTGGGGGTTTACGCGGGCTTTGACCCGACCTTATGGCCCAAACTCCGGCCGCTTGCCCTCGCAATTGCCTACGGTTCGGTGGTGCTTGGCGCCTACTACACGGTCCGGCTGACGATCAAGGGCACTTTTGAAGGCTCAAATCCCACGGTTGAGCACCTGCAGATTGCTTTCTGGTTCGGCCTGTGCGCCCTGGTTTTGCACAAATCGTCACGCTGGCGGGACTGTGTTCCCGCCCTCATCCCAATAGCCTTATGCATTCCAATTGCAATTGTCGCTAGCAGTAGAAGTTTCACACTGTTAACAACCCTCGGGCTGCTGACCGGCCTGCTGGTTCCGCTTCAGCATCATTTTCGGTCAATGGCGGTGAAAGTTCTCGCCCTTGGCTTGTTGAGTGCGGTTGTCTTTGGGGTCGGCTTGTGGTTGTTGTCCCTTGCTGCACCGGAACGAGTTTTGGCATTGAAGGACAGGCTGACGGAGGATACGCGAAGCGGTCAATACTCCCAGTTCTTTCAGCAAGTGCCTGTCACCAGCCTCTTTGCTGGCCTTGGGCCGAAAGCCACCTACACCTTTAATGATCGGTCCAATTATGATTACGTTGACAACCAGTTTCTCTTCATCCTCTTCAAGTTCGGCCTCCCTGTGCTGCTCGGATACTGCGCGGTCGTAATTTGGCCTGGATTGCGTCTCCTAATAGGGGCAGGAACTCAGCAACAACGGCTGCTTGGCGTCTTCTTCGTTTTGTGGACTCTCGCGACGTTTGGATTGTCGATATTCCATGCTATTACGCTGAATCCCCAAAACCTTGTGGTAGTCCTGTTGGCAGGGCGAGCTCTCACCTTAGCCAAAACAGCCAGGAAGCCACCGCTCCCACTGCGCGGAAGCCCCCGGCCGGTTCACAGCCACGCCTTTCTTCAAACGATGTCCGGCACGCGGTTCGCGCATTACGACGGAACTGCTGATCGGCCGCAACCGCCTCGGCAAACAGCTCCATGAGTACAGGAGCGAAGCCTAAAATCCTAATCGTTGGTGCTTTTACATTCTCCCGTGGCGAGGCGGGCAGCAACTACGCAATCGGACTTGGAAAAGCCCTTAAGGGAACAGGCTTTTGCATCGAATATTTGAGCAAAGATGGAGACCGCGCACGCATCCGGGAAGACTTTCGGGAATTCACCTGCCATTCTGCCCCAGGTCGGCGCTTCCTGACCGGCTGGAAATCGGCAATCAGTGCTCTATCTGCAAGTGACGACGGCCTTATCAAATGGGTGGAGCAAGCCGCGGCCGGCGAATTCTCTGCCGTAATTGCCTATCCAGGTGCTGATTCCACTGTGGGTTTCCTTGTGAGGCTGCATCGTTCGTGCCTTAAAAAGGGCTTCAAGTTGATAGTCTATGTCTGTGAGTGGCAGCCGTTGTGGCGGTTCGGGGACCCGAAACTACGCCGCCGCCTGGCCGCGACCGTGGATGCGGAGATCCAAAGAAGAGTAGTGAACAAAAGGATCAACCACGTCATTGCCGTTTCAAGTTTTTTAGAGCGCTACTATAGGAAATCAGGCTGTGATGTAATACGCATCCCACCCCTTATTGATGCCCAGGCAGAAAAGTGGCACTGCCGACCAGCCGTGGAAGGCCGCAAGCAACGCCTCACGCTTCTCTTCTCCGGGTCGTGGCGCAGGGATCGTCTGGATCTCATCACCGAAGCGATCCTGCGCTTGAGGCAGGAAGGCCACAACGTCGTTCTGGAGTTTTTGGGTTCCGGAGCTAATGACTTTGAGAGAAACCCCAGGATACAAAGCCAAATGTTGCAGGCTCCCCAGGGTTGCTTTCGCTTCCATGGCAACGTACCGGTTGAGAAAGTGCTTCCGATTACCGCATCCGCCGACTTCGGTGTTTTGCTCCGCGACCGGGCGAAGTGGTCGGACGCTTGTTTCCCCTCGAAGGTGGCTGAGTTCCAGGCTTTGGGTGTTCCTCTGTTATGCAATCTGACAAGCAATCTGGAAGAAGTTTTGAGGGATGGCGACAATGCACTTATTGTTCCGCAGGTTTCAATGGCGGCCTTCGTGGCCACAGTTAAACGCGCGTTGGCTTTGGCCCCTGCAGAGATGCATCATATGAAACAGTGCTCGTTACAGTGCGCCGCGAACAGGTTCGACTACAGAATTTACAGCGACCCATTGGGACGGTTCGTTCTGCCCCTTTCTGCGCCCGGCCTGCTAAGTAACCGGGCTTCAGGACCGACTCAGGTGTAAATTATGCTACTGCACAGCTCGTGGGTATTTATCGATTGGCCACGTTGCCGGGGATCTTTCCGAGGGATAGGCAAGTGTTAAATCGCGTGCATGAGACCTGCATTGTGGTTGAGAGCTTGGAAAACGCAGGTGGTGCGGAGCGCATAGCCACTTGGCTGGCCAATACGTGGTCTTGTGCCGGAAAGAGTGTCAACATGATAGCTCTCGGGATGGGGGAGGCAGAACCCTTCTTTCACCTCGCACCCGAGGTTAAATTACGGTCCATCTGGTCGGGGCGCTCGGGGAGAAACCTCCTTGAGTCTTCCGCGATATGTCTCTCGCAGTTAGTGAAGCTGCGGAAAGCGCTGAGGGACGCCAAGCCGAATTGCGTGATTTCTTTCCTAGATAAGAGCAACATTATAACTCTCTTGGCCTCCCTAGGTTTGAAGAACACGGTGATTGTGTCTGAACGCACTGACCCACATGGGAGGCGCCTTCCCCACCGGTGGGAATTGCTCAGGCGTCTTACCTACCCGTGGGCGGATTCTCTTGTCGTACAAAGCGAGCACGCGCTGAGCTTCTTCCCCGCCCGGGTGAGATCCCGCGCTCGGGTAATTCCCAACCCTGTTCTACTCCCAAATGGAGAGCAGGGCTTCCTTGGAAAAGTAAACCCGGCCAAACCGCACCGCATCCTGCTGGGACTGGGGAGTCTGCGTGACGTGAAGGGCTTCGACCGCCTGATTGAGGCTTTCTCTCGAGTCGCCGCACAACATCCGGAGTGGAACTTGGACATATACGGGGAAGGTCCGTGCCGGCCGGAACTCGAACGGCAAGTTAGCCGATTAGGGCTCGTTGGCCGCGTTCATCTGCCCGGCGTTACTCGGGATCCCTACGCCCG
>JBEKFT010000448.1:0-4867 GCA_050013175.1 Verrucomicrobiota bacterium | reverse complement strand
ATTTCGAATCAACGAAAAGAAGCATGCGTTTTATCTATCTCATGGGCGCGCCAGATTCCTTTGTGCGCTAGAAAAAGGTCTGGAATTCCCAGAGGGCGAAGGCTAGTCGATATGTGAGCGAATTCAACTTCAAGCGAATGGGACCAGCGCGTTGGCTCGGTCGCTATCGGCGACCGATGGGCCAAGAATCGTGCTATCACATCAGTTCAAGCGGCGCTATTGAGGTGCGTTGGCAAGATGACGGCTACAATTTCAATTGTCCCGTGATCAATACGCCAGCTATTGAAGATCTAGCGGCCTCGATTAATGAAATTAAGCGGAAAATGACTGGCGTTGCGGGTGGTTCATTTGTGATCAACGAGTTTGGACAAGTAATTGTGCCGATCTACCAAAGCACCGACCGATTCTTGGTCGGACAAGCGACCGGAAGGATGTGGTTCCAAGATCCGTGGGAGTCGAGCCGGAGATTATGTCTAGACCTGGACGAGGCGGCCCAGTGCGGCGACGATTGGAATTTACCCTATTTAGGAATGCAATATCAGTTGTCCGCCGCAGGCCGAATTTACTATTGGCGAGAGGATGGCGAAGGGGGCAGAACGGAAAGCCCACCCGTTCAAGATGAATCCCTGATCCAACTGTTCAGAAAGATTCGACCTTACGGCGCGGTCCGCTTCATCGTGAATCAACACGGGCTGGCGCTAACAAAAAAGCATGCTGGCGGCACACAGTGGAAAGGGGTCTTCGTAGGCAGAATCAACCTAAACAAATGGTTCAACAAAGAGGAAACTGATGCCAACGATCTATAATGGAAACTGGCCGGCCGTTGTTAATCGTGATGCGAAGTATCACGTAAAACAAAGCGGCGGAAAATTCGTCGTCGAGTTGCAGTATCGAACGGCCGATGGAGAAAGGTGGTGTATGACAACACGGTTGCACGAGCAGCTTGTTGAACTTGTTAACACCATAAAAGTTGAGATCAATGGTAGCCCTGGGGGCGTGTTCTATCTAAACGAATACCGACAGGTAGTCGTGCCGGCGGGCCGACCACCCGCATGCTATTATGCCGGCGAATATCACGGGGACCTAGAATTCTATTTCGAAGACCACTGCATCAGCGGAAACATGACGCCTCGTCCAGGCGTGGCTTGGGAAGGACCGCATGTAGGCATACCGTATAAATTAACCGCGAACGGAAAGGATATTTCTTACGAGCGCAAACTGCGTCTGAACGTAACGCGCGATGAGCGTTTGAGCGCCCACGTAGGTGAGGCTCTCGCGGCGACTTTTGCCGGCAAGCTGGCGCGAATTGTGGGGTATAACGGAGGAAGGTTTTACATCAACGAATTTAAGCGGATGTTCAAGCCGAGGCAGCACGACGGCGGCGTGGAATATATTTACATTGGAATGCTCGAGCCGGACGATCCTTGGTTTCCGCGACCGCATCCTGAACAATCTTAGCCCCCATTTATTTTGCGAAAGGGTAATCCAAGGCGTCCTGCACGACTGCCCGCGCCTTCCTCAGCATTCCTGCATCTGAGCCGGTCCGTGGTGCTTTTGCCGCGGCAGCTTGGAACCAATCAGCCACACATTTGGACAAATGGAATTCACTTGTTCGCGAACAATGCGAGTTACGGGACAAACTATTGGTGATTCACAAGCTATTAATCTTGTTTCACTTGAACGCTCTCAGCACTCGGCATGATGTCAAAATCGTCTCCACCAAGGAAACCAAGTTGAAATGTTTCCGTTGGATTCAAGCGGCGGCAATCTCACCCGTCGGAAGCCATGCTCACAGTGAACGAGCACACACTCATGATCTCGGAGATTGCGGAGCTTATGCGGCTTGATTTTGTGTTCTTCTGTTTCCGAATAATTGACATTGCGCCTACCGGCGCTGAGTCCCCACGAGCGTTTGACCACACGCTTCTTGCCGATGAAGTCGGCGGCTTGAACGGCATCGGCTTCGTCGGCGGCACGGAAAATCAATCGGTTGCGAAGATTCAGCGTTAGAACTTTTGATTTGTCGTTGCCTAATGGCGGCACCAGCGAAGTTGTGCTTTGCGCGGCGGCAACGATTGTTGCGCCTGCCTCACGAATCACATCCACACAATTGTAATCGCTCGTACCGTCTTCACTGGCGGTCATGAATCGCTGCGCTTCGTCGGCCCAGAGGATGAGCAGGTTGTTCTTGGCGCGGTCAGCCTTGGTTTTGTCGAACCGGCGCAAGGCGTGACTGTAATAAAGCAGCTTGAGGAACGTGTTCACATAGCGCCGCTCGGTTTGGAATTTCTGCGGCATCGTGGTCAGGATGATTTTGCCCTGGTCAATCGAGGCGAAATCAAACGTGCTTTCATCAGTGCAAAAAACTTCGGCGACTTCGGGAGTCAAAAAGTATTGAAGATAATTCCCGATGGTTTCACGGACGCCGCCGGATTGTTCTTCAGGCTGGTTAAGAAAGCGGTTTGCGAAATGGGCATAAACGGCCTCGCGCCGTGGCGTTTCCAACAGGCTCTCCAAATTCTCCATCTCCTCTTCAAGCAAGTCGCGGTCGGATAGCAACTCGAACGCTCCGAGCAATGTGACCGGCCGTTTCAATTCGTAGAGCATTTCGAGCGCATGGGCGATGTGGGTTTGTGCTTGGCTCTTAAAAAAGCCTTTGTCTCCGCCCTGGCCGAGACTCGTGGCAGTATCCACGATGAATTTAGCGTAGGTCGTAAAGGGGATGCTGCGGTCGCCGGTCAAGTTAAAGCGGTGTTCCGGCGTCCAATTTTTGTCTGAGCTATCGGAGCGGATTCGCAATTGAATCAGGTCGTGCTCGCGGCCGTAATGTTTCGCCATCGCTGCAAGCGTTTCCCAATAGACTCCCTTTTCATCAATGCACAGGCCGCCCCATGTCGGTTCGTTTTGGAAAACCTGGTGTGCCAACTGATTGATGCCAGAACTGGTTTTCCCAGAACCAGTATCGCCGGTGATGAGCCAACCGCGACAAAACTGAGTTCGCTTCCATTTCAAGCCGCCAAGTCGCGCCACAAAGCCTCTGCGGTTGCGCGGAACGAACAAGAGCCAAAGTGCAATGAGTGCCAGCAGAATGCCGCCGGCGACCATAAAGTATTTCGGATGCCTCAATGCGAGAAGGGGGTCTGGCGGCGGCATTATCGGGCTGAACGGTATGAATTCGAGCTTCATTGCCAAGCCCTTCCGATGAGATAACCAGCAAGCAATCCAGCAACGGTCGCAAATACAGCGGCGGTACGCGTAACTCCGGTTGCGCGACCCGGTGATTGATTTCGCAAAACCTCCAGCAAGGCAGCGGACTGTCCCTGAAATATCCGCGCGGCTTCGGCGAGCTTCGCAATGTCTGCCCTGAACTGCTGAAACGACGGAATCTCCCTGCGGCGGACTTCATCCCAATGCTGTTGGTGGATTCGGAACAACTCGACGAGGAGCATCACCGCGTCGTCTTCTCGCAGCCGATGTTTATCGCGCCACTCGGCGACGGCCGCGTCGAACTCTTCGTCGAAGTCGGGTTGTTCGTTGTTCGGCATGGGGTTCATTTTGCAGGCAGTAGCAAGCTGGCGACGGATTCAATCTCGGCGTAAAGCTTCCGCTGCCATGTCTGAAGTCGTTGACGGTCCAGGAGGCTGAAAGCGGGATGCTTGGTTGCCGCCGTGATGGTCAGGTTTTCAGCATTGAGTGCTTCGACCAGCCAATCCTGTAATTGGGACATGGCGATTTCTCGCCCGCCAAGCTTTTCTTTGAGCTGTGCGCGCACTTCGGACGACTCGAACAATGCGAAGCTATCGCTGTGGGCAGCGTTGCGAACCACCGCGTAACTGCTCTGCTTACCGAACTGGTCGACGAGCCGCTGAACCTGGTCAACGCTGTCCGCCTCATGGTTCACGGGTATCACGAGCGTGAGTGCCGCGCCCATAGCGGACAGGACGGCGGGCAGGTCGATTTCAGCGAAATAGTCAATGAACAGGTCGGTGGATGCGGCCCGGCAGTCCATAACCACGAGATTGGTCTTTTCCAATGCGGTGAAAATACCGTCGAGTTCACGGTGGTTATCCAAGTCAAGAAATCGGGTGTCCGGGTGAAACCGCTTCAGCGTCGAATTCTCGTTGTCGCTGTCTATCGCGACATGGGCGATGCCCTTGTCTTTGAGGAATTGAACGAAATTGACGGCGAAGAAGCTTTTGCCGACACCGCCTTTGCCGTTGAGGATGAGGTCGAGACGTTTCATGTGCCTTGAGGTTTGAGCATCCGAACTTGCGCGATGCGTGGGCCGCGTGTGCGAGTTGGCGGAGCTTCGTTGCCGTTGGGATTAGTGGAAGGTTCTGCCGGTGCAATGGCTTCTGCCGCCGGCACCGCATCAGTTGTTGTCTCCCCGCCATTCGCAGATGTCGGAGCGGGCGGGCGTTTCCGGCTCGGGCGCTTGCGTGGCCGAACGGCCTCACCGAGCACTTGATGACAGAATACAGCAATGGCGGTCTTGCTGGTTGGCAGACAATGCTGTGTGAGGAGGTCGGCAATGGAACGATACGACGCGCGCTTTTGCCGCAACTCGACGATGACATCCTTCGCGGGGAGCAAATCCTGGAATTTCTGAGGACGGCGCGGCGTGAATTCTTCGACCGCTTTTCGAACTGCTGCTGGATCAAAGGAGGACATAAATGGGAATGCTGTGAATGTGAACCGGGAAACTGGTCGGTGGAAAAATGGAAACGGAGATGCGGTGACGTGGACGATTCGTTGCCTGTTGAAATACGAGGCCAATGTTGGTTTGTGGAAGGCTTATGGGCGTGGACCATTCATGCCTGCGGACTGTCTGCGGACATTGTATATACGCTGCCAATTCCTGGCTGTG
>JBEKFT010000447.1:0-9083 GCA_050013175.1 Verrucomicrobiota bacterium | reverse complement strand
TTGCGAAGTAACTGGTCAACCTGGTCTTGGCGTGTGTCGTGGCTTGTGCTGAGTCGGCGAACAGCACTCACCTCGTAGCGGGCATAATGATAAATGTGCATTCCGGGGTTCTTTTGCCAGCGGTCATAAACCCAGTCTACGAAGCCCTCGAATGCGACTTTCTCGCTGTTGCGGTCATGAGCCCACCAGTCCTTGAAGACGAATTCAGCCGGTTTCTCGGTTCGCGCGCACAATCCGAACAGGTATTCCAGTCCGCCTTCCGCCAATGGATACCCCTCCATGTCGAAGAAAATGTCAGCGGGATGATCTGGAGGCAAGGCAGCGAGACCAAGCGGCTCGCCGTTCGCTCCGACGTGAGGAAGGAGTTCGAAACGCGGAGGGGCGTCCGGTTTTTTGGCCCGGTCGGCACGCGTCTGACACTGGAGGCGCGCCTGATCCGCGAGCTTTTCCAGAGTGTTGCCAGCCAGTTTATGAATTGCCTTTCCTGAAGCATTGGCGAGCTCGGTAACCGTATTGATGCCAGCGGCGTTGAGTTTCTTGATCTGCCCAACGCTGATTCCAGCAACCTGAACCAGATGGTCGGTTTTAACGAAGAACTCCTCTGCATGAGAGGTCCAACGACGGTGCTCCGCTCGCGGATGTGGTTCTGGGCGATCCGCCAGATTGCCCGTGAAACCGTCCTGCATGGTTAGGAAGCCGGCTTTGATGCGCAGATAGTAATGAAAAAAATCCTCGACTCGAAACTCCACCTGTTCCTTGCTGCCAAGAATGATGCCGAACTTTGCGGGCATTTTTCTTCCGAGAAGGGGGGCAAGCATTTCTGAATAACAGCACAATTGCACGGCGTAATACGGCTTGGGCGAACGGGCGAGTTTTGTATCCCAAACCTGATACAGTCCGGTATCGTCCAGCGTGAGGAAGTCTGAGTAGCCGGCGAATCGCCCATCCTGTAGGGCGGCCTGATAGATGATAGGCGACTTGGCTTCAATTGCAGCGCGTGTCTTGACCAATGCTTCGGAAAAGTCGTCCTTCGGAATCTCAACCAGTTTCGGAGTGACCAGCTTGAGTTCGTCCAAGACGGTGCGCTCATGCTGGTCGCCGGTTTGAGCCACGAGTTTTTCATCCTCGGATTCCTCGTCTGGCTTCACCGCATCTGGATTCTCCAGATGGTATCGGTCCATCCATGAGGAGAACGGCGATGCCAGGTAACGGATCAGATCGGTCGGGGAAAAAATGAGTTGACCTGTGCTTCTCTTTTTCATTTTCGTCTATTGGGCGTGGTCGGGCAGCACCACCAGAAAGGCAACGTCTTTGGTGCTGGCGAACTCGCCTTTCATAGCGAGTGTGCTACCGCACCTGAAAAGGCTGGGGCAGTGTGCATCCATGAACCTGTCGTTACCTGAATTGTTGATCAATTTCATGCGTCGGAGTTGAGGTGGATTTGCAGCGCGGGGGGCGGAACGGGAGGTTTTGCGCATCGGATAATCCGCGAGTGCTCCGCTCGTGAGAAAAGGGTGTCGAGAGTTTCGCGTTTCGGCTTCGGTTGCACCAGCGAAATGATGCAGGAAAACTTGGACGCCGGGAAGCCGAAACGCGGAGGCCAGCACCACGGCAGGAGGCGGTGGTGATGATCTGGATGCACTGGACGGCCAATCATGCCTAACGCAGTATCGTCTAGGCAAATGGGGTGGGCCGTGCTAGTGCGCGCGTTCGATTGCGAACAATGTGATAATTGCGGCGACAAGAACTGAACTTCCATAAAGAGCGAAGCAACGGTTTAACCACTGGAAGCATCGGTTCATTGCGGCAAATTTCGCGTCGAGGATACTTCCAAGTTGTTGCACTTGATGGTCGTATTCGTTCACGATGAACGGCAACTCTATTCCGTCCTGAAGCTGCTGGAGAT
The DNA here is from genome assembly GCA_050013175.1 of Verrucomicrobiota bacterium. Classification (GTDB taxonomy): domain Bacteria; phylum Verrucomicrobiota; class Verrucomicrobiia; order Limisphaerales; family BOG-1460; genus BOG-1460. Next base: position 7,177 of record JBEKFT010000447.1, on the reverse strand, counting down.
GTCGGCAGAAGCGTTCTGCATTTTCGGGGCTGTAGATTGGGAACAAAACGTTTGGTCGCCATTCATTTTGAAACGGCCCTCGTTTCCCGTATCCTTTTGGGCCCCGGGGCGTGAGGCAGGAAATCCCCTCCAAGATTGCGAAAAACGCGCAAAGCATTCCGCAAAAAAGGAAAATGCCGACCAAGGAACTCAAGAACCAACACCGGGAACACGCCGTGAAAATGCTCGTCGCTGTATCTTTCTCCAAACCGAAAAGCCAGCTAGCAATCGCGAGCGGCACGGGGAGCAGGACGATCAGGAGGCCGACAGCTATGCTGACCTTTGTGTCAATGGCCGTAATCCTCGCCTGCGCGTTTTCAAATCCGCACTTAGCGAGTTCAATGCTCCGTTTCAGCTTTTCCTCAGATTCATTCATTTCTTTGCCTTCCACGCTCTTGGTGATACTCTCGGAGTCCGACATCTCCGTGAGACCATGCCTTCCATTGTTTCGGCCACACAGTCATTCTTGTGATGCTGGCAACGTAGTGGCGATATAAGAGCCAGCGAACATTTCGTAGGCAGAGGCCAACCGCGTATCGGGCGGCGGCGTCTGCTCCTTCATCAGCCAAAACCTTTCCGACGGAGTCAGCCCATTGTTCATCAATGATGTAGCAGAGCAAACCGCCTGCTCCCGCGTGCCAATCCCAATCACGGTGAACCCACGCCTCGCAACACCGCACGATTGGTGATTCAGAATTCCAGTTTGGTGACACGCGAATTCTGCAACGGGCTATTTTGTGAGTATTGGTTTCATCGTGCGAAAGGTTCAACGTTCCTGAAACTTCCGCCCATAAGGCGTGCGAGTCCAAATTGATACCGTGACAGCCGTGCATCTCGGCATCAAAGCGAGTGGCGACGGCCAGCAAATCACTTTGTCGAAAGCAGCGTTGAATTTCATCGCCAATACGGTCTTGGAGCGGGGAGGGCGGCACTGATTCCTGCAATTTGTTTTGTTGTGGAAGTGGCAAGGTGCTTAGAGGTTGATTGTCCTGCTTGTTTGAGCGCGACGTAATTTGAGTAACGGTAATTCGACGTGATTGGCTTGAAAAGCGGCTTAAAAACTTCCTCCAAATTCTGATAATCAATCAGTGGAACAACGACATCATCGCCTTTGATTCCGCTGGTTTCCTGGGCATCCTTGGCGCGCCGCCCGCACCAGCCGACGATGACACGAAACGACCGGCCGGCCGCCGGAAATTCTGCGACGATTGCGTTTCCGTCACCGCCTTCTTCTGAATCCCCACATGCCATTCCCACAGCCCATTTTGCTGAACCGAGCAATGTTCGCCATTTTGAACCGTCGCCGTTCTCGTATGCGATTGCGTGCCAGCATCGTCCAGCCTCTACCGGAAGAACCGCGCGCATTTCTTCAACCGATTCCAAGTAACCTGGTTGAATGAAAATGTTGCAGCAGTCCCCCGCCCACGGCAGTTCAATCAAAGGTCTTCCTAGTTTCTGTGCAAACTCCAACGGATACCGCATGACATCGGTGAACTGGCGAACAAGCTCTCCCACCTTCTTTTTCTTGAATGCGTCTTCAACAGCTTTTGTGAAACCGTCTAAATCGGCGCGAAGGCACATTCCGCGGGTTCTCAACGGCGTTTTGACGAAGGAGATTCCGTCGGACATACCGCCGGCAAAATTACGGGCGGCACGCCCGGCCCGTGCCTGGAAAATCGAGCGGGCCGCTTGACGCATTCCATAGGTCAACCTTTCATCAAAGAACGATTGAGTGGCTGCTATCGGGTTTAGCACGTCAATGAGAACCCAGTCGCCGGATTGCTTCGCGCTTGGCAGATGTTTGCCAATTTGATCTGGCAGGGCCAAGTGTCCCGAATCAACCCCGCGCCATAATTTTTTCGCCGGCTGATTGGCCGCGTTTCCCAAGGAGACAAGCGATCCGCCGCCGTATGCAGATGGAATCAAAATCGCCGGGCCATAATCCGCAGCCATTGAGAATCCCTGCCAGTCATCGCCTGCTGTTGGCTTGATTTCGAAATAAACGGTTTGTGTAAGCGCCGAGGAAAAAACCAGCAATCGCGCCAAACCTTGCGCCGGGTCATTTGAAGGCAGGATAAAATGAATCCGCTCTCCTTGGACTTCCAGGATGCGTGCGCCCGCGAGACCAGCACATTTGTCCGCGACGGCAGTGAAATCCTCCAGAATGTCCACACACTTCATTGCTTTCCGCGTGTCTTCCGCAGCGGCTAAATCCAGATTCAACCGCAGGTCAGCATATACGTGAAACCCGATTACGTCGGAAAATCGCAGCAGGTCGGAAGGCTGGAAAAAGTCTCGATTGCCTGTTAAAAGCCAGAAATTTTCAAATGTCAAACGCTCGTAATTTTTCATGCTTGTTTATCCTTTTACTTGTCCGGGTTTGCTGACACGCCGAGATGTCCACCAGCGAGAGCGCCGATCACCGCACCGACTGGTCCCGCAACGGCAAATCCAACAGCGCCTCCACCAACCGCGCCAAGAATCCCATTATCGGTTTTCGCCTGACGCCGTCTTTCCAGTGACAGCGGCGCGCTGGTTTTCCCATTCCATCGTCGCGCGGTTCGCGTGGTCTTGCTGCTCTTGTCGAGGTTGCAGTCGATGCAGGCTGCCTTGAGATTATTGAGGTGGTCTGTCCCGCCTTTGGAGCGTGGCACAGAATGGTCAACGTGCCATGCACCCCGTTGTCCCTGCCGTCCATAATTCTTTCGGGACAACTTCGTTTGACAAAGATGGCAGTAACCACTCGTGCGGCGGTAAATCCAATCTAGTTGTTCTTTTGTGTAAGCCATAGTTCAACTTTCCAATCCGCGAGACGTTCGCACGAGATGTGCAAGAGAATAAGGACAATGATTGCCGACAAACTTTGTCCGGCGCGTGACTTAATGGCGGCCAGTCACTAAAATGCCGCCCCATGAAAATGCCTTTGAACGATGCTTTATCTCGGCAAGCGAAGCTCGCCTTTCGTCGTGTTCGGCCTGGGGGCGAACTCATCAAGCGATTTCATGCCCTGCCCGATAGAGCCCGCACTGACACGAGCCTGCAACGACTATGCGGGTGGCTAGTTGTGCCGTATTCACTGTGGCCGATTGACGTTTTGGGACTGGCTTCGCACGTGGTCACACTTGTCGAAAACGGAAAAATGCCGAGCGCCGAAGTCCGGGCCTTGATTTCCTTGCTCGGAGAACCGCCGAATGTGGATACCTGTGATGTGATTTGCGCGTATGAACACCTCGTTAGCGGCGGAAGTTACGAATGCCTTATCAAAGCCCAGCATAAATTTAATGCGAGGGAAAAACGGCTTTTGGAAAATCAAGAATTTTTGGCTGATTGGAAATGGATTAGGCGCCGTTTTGATATTTCAAAGCATCAAGGCGACAACGGCGTCATCCGTCGCCGCATGATTTTTGAGCGAAATTTCCGGCCGCCAGATTGGGATTTTTCGTGGAAGACAGCGGAAGCCAAGTTTGAAAATGTGTTCGATGCGTTCTGTCACAAATGGACGCTTTACGGAATGGAGCGGGACAAACCTCTTCTGCAAAAATTGAGCGTGACCATTACTCCTTACGGCACAATGGTCGTAATTCCACGTTTTTGGAGCTTCGACCACATCCGCGACTTGGAATGGCGTGAGATTATGCGACTGCACAACGCAAGAAAGGTCCCGAGGCAAGGTGCCAAATTGGCCGCGAATCAAGCCGAGCGGCGATTGTTGGCTAAAGCTGCGCGGAATTGTCTTGCGGAAGCGAAACGGCGTGGAATGAAGGGTGAGGCAAAGGATTATTGGGTGATGGAAAAGGCCGGCTTACCCCCGAATACCGACCCACGACAGTTGCGAAGACTTGTGCATTTCAAATGAAACAATGACTGGTCGATAGGGATTCCCTCACGAACCGGCTTGTATCGCTGTCCCAATCACCCGTCATATTTTCACGACGATGTGCCGACGAACACACCTTCCTGGCCCAATTTCGCTGCGGCCTGCTCCATTCTGTCTTGGTCTAATGGCACGTGACGAACTTACGCGCCTTTGCCCAGCTTGACGAGGCCTCATCCGGTGGTGGGCGAGTGAGGAAATCAGCCTTCAAACTGCACGGAACCTTTGGCATTCTGACCGCATGGCATACTCAAAAAGGAATAGGAAGAATCCGGCGGCGGTGGCGCTGGGGCGGCTGGGCGGGCTGAAGGGTGGCAAGGCGCTGGCGGCGAAAATGACACCGGCACAACGCAAAGCCAGCGCCCGCAGGGCGGCCCTGGCACGATGGTCAAAAAAAACATAAAATGTTGTTGAATATGCGCGAGCGGTCGCGCATAATGTAATCATGAAACTGCGGAGCACGTTGGACCAAATTAAGCAAGGCGGAAGGATTGTCTACAACGATGGACGGCCAGGGCACGCGGGTGTGTTGGCGACTGTGCTGGCCGTGGACAGCAAGGGAATGACGGTGCAATTTGATGACCGGGCGGATACGAGCCGCATCGCATTTTCGGACCGGGGCTGGATGGACTTTATCGAGGTGGCCGAGTGAAGAATCTGAGAAAAGATTTGAGCAGCTGCCGCATATTAATTGTTTCTGGAAAATACGTCGGACAAGAGGGGGTCTGCCTTGGGAGGTCAACTGATGGGAAGAAGTGGGCAGTCTCGCCTGACGGCTCAAGCGAGATTCTGGATCTGGTGTTTGAAAGGGAATTCGGGCTCCTGCTGGACATGTCCGATGACGCGCGCAAGAACTGATGTCGAACCATGGCGATTGTGATGTGTTCCTAACCAAGCGAACGGACGATTGCCCGCCCCGAACAAGAAGGCATTCCGGCATCCGCACCGCCCGCGAGCCTTTCCGGCCGCGACTCTTGTATTCGCTTTTCAAGACGTTCAAAGTTCGTTAATCTCTTGCCAACCCCGGTCGGGGAACCCGGACTTCGCTGGACAAAAGCGTGAGCGAGAAGTTTGGGATCCCCGGAGAGTCCATCGCAACAAATTGATCCGGATTTGGATTGCGCATCATGATTATCGGCATGCAAGAATGAAAAATGCGTTAGACAATTTGATCGACGTTGATTTGTTTGCTGGAGCGGGCGGGTTGGCGGTTGGACTCAGAGCGGCGGGATTCTCACCGGCAAGTTTTTACGAACTGGACGTCCGATCGTGTCAGACGTTGAGGCATAACCTTGAAGGAACGCACTCCACGTTGTTTGGAACGGTGTATGAGGGCAAGGCTGAGGAGGTTGATTGGAATCCGCTTTCTGACAAGGTGCGTCTATTGGCTGCGGGAGCGCCCTGCCAGCCGTTCAGTCTTGGAGGAAAACACCAAGCCGACAGGGACGGACGCAATCTGTTCCCGCAGGTCTTTCGAGCTGTGCGGGAACTTCGCCCGATGGCTATCTTCCTTGAGAACGTGCGCGGGTTGGCCCGTGAATCTTTCCGCCCCTACTTCGACTACATCTTGCGTCATCTGGAATGTCCCTCGGTCAAGCCGGGACACCATGAGCTTTGGCAGAATCACGACCATCGCATTCGGCAATTGCAGATGTCTCCGGGGTATGAGCCGGAATACCGAGTGGTCTATAGGCTGGTGGAAGCAGCGGATTTTGGCGTTCCACAGAATCGTCAACGGGTGTTCATTGTGGCCACTCGCCGGGATCTTCCAGTTTACGAGTTTCCTCATCGGACCCATTCGAAAGCGGCGTTAATTGCTGCGCAAAAATCCGGGGAGTATTGGGAACAACATGGGATTCGTCGCCCTCGGAGTTTCGTTCTTAGTGAAAACGGAGGCCATGATGCAAACGGTTCGCTGCCGTGGCTAACGGTCAGGGACGCACTACAAAGTTTGCCGCCTCCTTCGAAGTTGGAATCGGATTCCACCATGAATCATTGGGCGATTCCTGGCGCACGAATTTATACCGGACATAGCGGAAGCATAATGGATTGGCCTGCCAAAACCATCAAAGCGGGAGTGCATGGCGTGCCGGGCGGAGAAAACACGATCACCGACGACGACGGTGCGTTTCGATATTTTACTTTGCGGGAGACAGCGCGAATGCAAACGTTCCCAGACAAGCACCTCTTCAAAGGAGCTCGCATTCATGTAACCCGTCAAATTGGGAACGCCGTGCCATGCCTCTTGGCGACCAACCTGGCACAACCACTTTTCAACCTCATAAAGCACCACCTCACTGTGAAAGGGAAAGGAACCAAATGACAACACCCTCTAGGGAATTTGACCTGAATCCGCACCCGCGGATTCTGCCGATGTTGGGCGAAATCAACCTTCCTCAATGGCGTTGCATTGCCGAGTTGGTGGACAACGCCGTTGATGCGTTTCTCACCGCTGCCCGTTCAGGACACCCCATTCACACTCCCGAAGTGCATGTTTCGCTTCCTACCGCTGACGACCCCTCAGCCAAAGTAACCATTCGCGATACCGGACCGGGAATGGATCTCGGCACTCTGGAGAACGCCGTGAAGGCCGGCTGGACCGGCAATGACCCAATCAATAACTTAGGCATGTTCGGCATGGGATTCAATATCGCGACGGCGCGGCTTGGAACGGTGACGCGGGTTTGGACGACGCGGCAGGAGGATACGGAGTGGTGTGGCTTGGAAATCAATTTTGAAACACTCGTTAGGCAGCGTCATTTCAAAACACCAATGCTGACGCGTCCAAAAACCGATTCGCCCGAACACGGAACTGAGATCACAATTGAGAAACTGAAACCCGAACAGCGCCAGTGGTTGTCGCGAATAGCGAATCGCTCAAAAATTCAAAAGGAGCTCGGCCGCGCCTATTCCACCATGCTTCGTCCGAACGGGCGACCAGTTTCGTTCGCATTGAAAGTAAATGGCAACCTCGTGCCGGGGCGACACCATTGCATTTGGGGTGGGGAAGCGGTGGCGCGAGAAGTTGAAACAACACGCTACGGCGTCGTGTCCGCGTATCAGCTTTTCGATAGGAGATTGCCGGACCGTCTTTTCTGTCAGAAGTGCTGGCAATGGCTTGCCGCAGGCGAAGAGCTCTGTCCGGCTTGTGAAACGAAAGATGGCGTCGTCCCGCGGCAACGCCGGGTGCACGGATGGTTGGGAATCCAACGGTATCTCGACGAGAATCATTACGGCATTGATCTTATCCGGCACGGCCGCAAG
>JBEKFT010000446.1:0-3974 GCA_050013175.1 Verrucomicrobiota bacterium | reverse complement strand
GCCGTCGGGAACCTCGAAGACCATAGTGTTGAGCCTGCAGCCCGGGCCGGGGTACGGCATTAACACGCCCAACAGCGCGACAGTGAACGTCCTTGATCCGTTTCCGACCTCGGTTGGAACCGATTTTTGGGTCTTGTTCTTTGCATTAGCTTATAATGATGAGGGCGAGGCGGATCAACCGAGCCTCATGATTTCCAGCCAAGTTGCTACAACAGGGACGGTTTCAATTCCGGGAATATCATTCAGTCAACCGTTTTCTGTGTCAGCAGGCGGCATGACGAATATAGCAATCCCAGGCAACGCAATTATGTCGATGTCTCCAAACGTTCAGAACACTGGAATCCACATCACTGCTGGACAACCAGTTGCAGTCTACGGATTAGGTTATGTTCCGACTGCAAGTGAGTCTTATGCGGGTTTCGCCACTCCTTTGCTCGGCACAAATTATTGCATTCTCGCCTATAGCGGGACCGGGGACCCTCGTACGGTGAATTATCCATCAGAATTTGCAGTTGTTGCGACCACGAACAACACAACTGTTACCATCACACCGTCCCCGACAGCGGATCTGGCGTGGTTTCAAGGGATGGGAACCATCACCAAGACCTTACAGCAGGGCCAGACGATCCAGTTCATGGGCGCCAGTTCGGTTGATGACGTGTCGGGTACATTCATCAGTTCAGATAAGCCCATTGCCGTGTTTTCCGGCGCCTACATCACGGATATTCCTCCAACCGACCAATATGCCAATCCATTGATCGAAGAACAGCTTCCAATCCAGATGTGGGGCAAGCAGGCTCTCGGATTCCCGCTGGCTACCAGAGAGGGCGGGGACAGATACCGAGTTCTGGCGGCGTACGATGGCACTCAAGTCCTGACAAACGGTGTCGCTGCGGCAACCCTCCAAAGCGGTCAGTTCTGCGAACTCGTCATAAACGGTCCCGTGGAATTCCGAGCCAACAATCCGATCCAGGTTGCGCAGTATTCAAACAGTTCGACGTATGACGGAGTGATGGGAGATCCGTTCCAAATGATGTTGCCTCCTGCTGGGGATGGTCTGAATTCTTATACGATTCCTACTCCCAGCGGTTTCGTCACGAATTATTTGAACATCGTGGTGTCCAGTCCGTCAATGGCTGCAACAATCGTTGATGGGAATCCCGTCCCTCTGACTGCATTCAAACCGATTGGCACGAGCAGCTACTATGGAGCACAAGTGTCTGTGGCTGCGGGTGCGCACAATGTGCACTCTTACCTTCCCATCGCGGTGCAGGTTTACGGCTTTGCCCCATACGATGGTTACGGACACATGGGGGGTGTTACTTTTCCGCGCGTCTTGGCCAACCCGGATAATTTTACGATTCCGCTAAACGCACCGGCCACACTCGATGTCCTCGCCAACGACGTGTTTTCAAGCCGGAACGCAATTCTCCTGACAATTGTGAGTGGGCCGTCGCATGGGACATTCCAATTTGACCCGAATAAGAATATTATCTACACGCCGCAAACTGACTACGCAGGCACTGATTATTTGACCTATCAAATACAGGATGGTGCCAGCGTCTCGACTGCAACAGTTTCGATTTCCATCAACAATCGTCCGCCTATTGCTTCGGACGTTTTCACCTGCGGAGCGAGCGCGACTGTCATCGACGTGCTGGCGAATGATTATGATCCCGATGGTGATGCCCTGAGTGTTATCGCGTTTACCTCACCCACCAACGGGACCGTCATGTTCTATACAAACAACACGCTCTTATACACGCCCTTGACAAGCACAAATGGGGTTGCAACCAACGGCGACTCCTTTGTTTATACGATCAGTGACGGCAAGGGAGGTACAGCCAGCGCAACCGTGTACGTCTGGGCGGCACCAGTGGCTGTAAACGACTCGCGTCCAGTGTACTATCAACAACCCAAGACGATCCAGGTCCTGGCCAATGATTACGACCCGAACGGAGCGTCCCCCTCGATCGTGTCAGCGACCCAGGGTGCTCATGGCACGACGGCGATCACGCCTGATTCGCAGGCGATCACGTATTCGCCGCAAGCCGGTTTCACCGGGTCTGATTCGTTCACTTACACCATTACGGATGGCCAATGCTCTGACAGCGCTATTGTTTCGATCACTGTAAGCACGAACAATCATCCTCCGGTAGCGAATCCGCAAAGCGTAACGGTGCTCAGGAATACGCCGTCCAATATCATTCTGACCGGAAGCGATCCGGACCAGGACGATCCTCTGACGTTCACCGTGACATCCGGTCCTTCCAACGGCAGTTTGTCGGGAAATCCGCCGAATGTCGTTTACACCCCGACCCCGGGCTACTCGGGCGCTGACAGCTTCATGTTCAAAGTGAACGACGGGAAGGTGGACTCCGCGCCAGCGACGGTGAGCATTCAAGTCAGCTCGATGCTGCCGACTGCTGCGCCGGTGCTCAGCCCCGGAAGCGGCAGTTATCCGGTACCCACCGACGTGATGATCTCCTGCGCGACTCCGGGCGCGGCGATTTATTACACCACCAACGGCAACGATCCGACAAAACTGGACACCTACATTTACAACGGGAGCGCGGTACATCTGGCATCCTCGGTTACTCTCAAAGCGAAAGCGTTTGCGCCCGGTTACAGCGACGGCGCTGAAACCACGGCTGTTTACACGATCAATGCTCCACCGTTCGTGAGCGCTGGACCGCAGCAGACCACGAACGGCTCCACCGTCACATTACAGGGATTCGTCTCGGATGACGGCTTGATCGGCGGCGGCACAAGATTCACAAACTGGAGTTGCGTCAGCGGCCCACCTGGATGCTGGTATATCTACAACCCTTCCCAGACGAACACCATGGTTGACCTCTATTGCGACGGCATTTATGTCTTCCAACTGATGGCAAGCGACGGCCAATACACCAATTCCGCTCAGGTCACCATTGCCCGAAATCCGACGGTTTCGGTCTCAATCACCAATCCCGTGGCGGGCTCCACCTACACGGTACCTACCAATATCATGCTGCAAGCACAGGCGAGTTGTTCGAGCGGCACTGTGACCCAGGTCCAGTTCTACGGGAACGGGGTCCTCATCGGACAGGCCAGCAACACCCCCGTGGGGTACACGTTGCAGTGGAAGAGTGTCCCTGCGGGCATCCAAGCCATCACCGCTGTGGCATTCACTTCCGACGCGAACAATCAGCAACTGTCGTCGGCTCCTGTGCCCATCACGGTGAACTGGCCGACAAACGTTGGCCTGATCAGTTTTGCGCTGAACGACCTCAATGTTCCTGTTGCGGGTTTGCCGCTGCAAATCAATAGGCTTTATGATACAGGACTCGCAACCAACGGCGCTTTCGGCCAGAACTGGAAACTGGACTACGAAACAGTCAAAATCGAAAAGAACGATTCCCTTGCCACAGATTGGTACGGAAGCGGAAGCGGCCTGGGCTATTGCATCAATGATAGCACCCAACACCTTGTAACGGTAAGTCTGAATAATTCCGAGAAATTCTATTTCCAGCTTCGTCTCGTGTTTGATTCGGACGCTAATCCGTGCGTCACCTCCAGCCAGGTGCCCGACTGCTACAATTTTTATACGGTGCATTTCGTGGTCATTCCACTCGGCCCCGGTCAACTGTATTTGGCTCCTCCGGGAGCGGGTGTCGGAATGGACGATCAGCTGACCGGCTGGCATCAGCCACTGACCGCGGTCTATTTTGACGACTCGGGATTTCCTATTGGCACTTACGACCCCGATTTTTCGCAATTTACATTTATTGACACAGACGGTACCGCCTACGGGTTCAACAGCGACGGGACTGTAGCCTCCCGCACAGATCGCAACGGCAACGCTCTGTTCTACGGCGATTCAGGAATCAACCACAGCACCGGAAAACAGGTGAGCTTCGTCAGGGACGGCGCGGGGCGGATCACGGAAATTCGAGACCCCATCGCCCTCGCCACGGGAGGCTCGCCCGTCTTAA
>JBEKFT010000445.1:0-3774 GCA_050013175.1 Verrucomicrobiota bacterium | reverse complement strand
CGATCTCAAAATTGCAGGTCACCATCAGCCAGTTCTGGCACACTTACCCTGGCGATGTGGACATGCTTTTGGTGTCGCCTGCAGGCCAGAAGATGGTGATCTGGTCGCGCGCAGGTGATTCGGGCGGCACAAACAGCGCGTTTACTGGTGGTGCAACGAACATCACCACCACCCTGGACGATGCCGCGATATTCCCGCTTCCGTATCCCTATCCGTTCATTTCGATACCGTTCCGACCAGGCGACTATTCCACCATAGTTCCTCCCGCCGCTTCGTTCCCCGCACCAGCCCCAGCCGGGCCGTATGATACCCCTGTGGCCCTGTCGGACTTCAACGGAGTGTCTCCCAACGGCACGTGGTCGTTGTATGTTTATGACTTCATGGCCCCGGACCAGGGAGCCATCGCGGGAGGCTGGAGCCTCATGATCGCCACGATGTCGCCCCCGACGATCAGCAGCATCCCGGACCAGGTGACACCGGTGAACACGACGACACCGGCGATTCCTTTCACAATCGGCGATGCGCAAACCGCGGCGTCCAACCTCGTGCTGACGGTCACCTCCTCCAATCCGGCCCTGGTGCCGACCAACAATATTGTCTTTGGCGGTTCCGACACGAATCGCACCATCACATTGACGCCTCTGACCGATCAGATGGGGACAGCAACGATCACGGTGACGGTGACCGACGGGGATGGATTGAGCACCAACGACAGCTTTGTGCTGACGGTGAGCCCCGCCCAACTCACGGTGACGATCGACAGTTTCAGCCGCACCTATGGCGCAACCAATCCGGTGTTCACCGGCTCGATCGGCGGATTACAGTCTGGTGATGATATTGGGCTGAGCCTGAGCACAGGTGCGTCGCCGGCCAGCCCCCTGGGCAGCTACCCGATTGTTCCGACATTCCTTGATCCGAGCAACAGGCTGGGGAACTACACTGTCGTGACCAACGGCGGTACGCTGACGGTGACGCAAGCGTCGCTGACGGTGACGGCCAACAGCGCGAGCAAGACCTACGGCGATGCCGACCCGGCGCTCACCTATCAACTCGCCGGGAACCTGTATAATGGGGATACCCTGAGCGGCGCATTGAGCCGCGTGGCGGGTGAGGCCGTGGGCAGTTACGCAATCCTGCAGAACACGCTGGGCGCGGGGTCGAATTACACCATCACCTATCAGGGCGCGAACCTGAGGATCCTGCGGCGTTCCTTGCTGGTGAAGGCCGGCAATGCCAGCCGCTCTTACGGCCAGACGAACCCGGTGTTCACAGTGACTTACGCCGGCTTTGTCACCGGCGACGGACCCAGTTCCCTGTCCGGGACGCTCGTGTTCACCACCGCGGCGACTCCAACGAGCACGACGGGCACCTATTCGATCTCTCCCTCGGGGTTGAGTTCGCCCAATTACAGTATCAACTTTGCGAACGGAACATTGACGGTCAACCAGGCACCAGTCTCCGTGAGCGCAGACGCGGTCAGCAAGGTGTATGGAGACGCCGACCCGTCGCTGACATATCATATCACCAGCGGTTCGCTGTTTAACGGCGATAATTTCAGCGGCGCGCTGATCCGCGTCGCCGGGCAGAACGCCGGCGCCTACGCCATCCAGCAGGGCACCTTGACTGCCGGCACCAATTACGTGTTGACCTACACGGGCACCAACTTGACGATCCAGACCCGGGCCCTGCTCGCGCAGGCGGACAACAAGACCCGCTCGTTTGGAACGACCAATCCTGTGTTTACGATCAGCTACAGCGGGTTCGCCTACTCCGACACGACAAACGTTCTGCAGAGCCTGCCGACCGCCGGCACGACAGCCACAACAACCTCTCTCCCCGGCGGGTACGCCATCACGTTGAGCGGCGGTTCAGACACCAATTATCTGTTCAACCTTGTCAGCGGCATCTTGACCATAACATCGCCTGTTGCCGTGAGGATTACTTCCATCACACAACTCAGTCCGGGCAACATCGAGCTTGGCGGCAGCGGTGACACTAACGTCACTTACACGATTCAAACTTCCTCCGACCTCGTGAACTGGCAGAGCATCGGCACCGCGACGTCGGGAGGAAGCGGCGTGTTCCAATTCCAGGACAGCAACGCAACGAATTCCACCGCCGGTTTCTACCGCACGTCGCTGCCGTAAGTGCACGTTCCTGTAACAGAAACAAAGGGTATCCGCGATTATTTCCGACCGGATGAAATCCTCTACTTCATTCCCAATAACGTCGAGGACCTGGCGCGGGTCATCAGGTGGGTGTACGAACATCCGGTCCAGACCCGGACCTTTGTGGAGCGGGGAGGACAGGTGTACCGCCAGCATCGTTGGAAGGGCGAACAACAACACTTGCTCGATGTCGTCGCCAATGTGATCGGGACCGCTCCCGTGCTCGGCCAGTCTTCGCTCTCCAGAGTTTGATCTCATCGGATGAGATCGAGGCTCCATGGCAGGGAAGCGTGATTCCCGGTAAAACCCCCGGACGCTTTCCGGTGTCGTCCCCAGTTGCGTCGGAATCTCTTTCCTGCAAGCATCTTCGCATCGCTCAAATTCGGAGTTTTTTTTCTACTCCATTGCAGGCCAATTCTGTAATCTCCGATGAGATTTGACAGAAGAGGCATTCCGGAGAAGCAGTTCGAGCAACATTATTAGAAATGATATGGGCAAAAAAAACGTCATCCTCGAGCCGTCGAAACAGAACGCTTCGAGCCGCGACGCACAGTGTCGCTGCCGGTTCTGTCGAAGTCCGCTTCACCAGACGTTTGTTGACCTCGGGATGTCGCCGTTGTGCGAAAGCTATCGGACACTCGAGCAGGTGAATCAAGTGGAGCCTTTTTATCCGCTGCATGTGCGGGTTTGCGAACGGTGCTATCTGGTCCAGCTGGACGAATTTGTCAGCCCGGAGGACATTTTCACCGAATACGCCTATTTCTCCTCCTATTCGGACACGTGGTTGAAACACGCGGCGGATTATGTGGACATGATCGTGGCGCGGTTGCGACTCGGCAAGGAGAGCCTGGCGGTGGAATTGGCGAGCAACGACGGTTACCTGCTGCAGAATTTTGTCAAAAAGGGAATTCCCGCGCTCGGGGTTGAGCCGGCCGCCAATGTCGCGAAGGTGGCGGTCGAAAAGGGCGTTCCAACATTGGTCAAGTTTTTCGGGCGCAAAACCGCCGCGGAAATGGTCCGGGACGGAAAGCAGGCTGACCTCATCATCGGCAACAACGTGCTGGCACAGGTACCCGACCTGAACGATTTCGTCGGCGGGATGGGGATCCTGTTGAAGCCGCAGGGTGTAATCACACTTGAATTCCCGCACCTGGCGCGTCTGATGGATGAGAGTCAATACGACACCATCTACCACGAACACTTCTCGTATTTCTCGCTGATCGCCGTGGAAAACATCTTTGCCACCCATGGATTGACGGTGTTTGACGTTGAGGAAATTCCGACGCATGGCGGTTCGATTCGCATCTATGCGCGTCACGCCGAGGACGGTTCCAAGCCCGTCACGAAGCGGGTGGTGGAGCTGAGGAACCGCGAACTCTCGGCCGGTCTGGATCGCATGGAGACGTATTCGACCTTCAGCGACAAGGTGAAGGAGTCGAAGCGCAGTCTTCTGGAATTTCTGATCCACGCGAAGCGCGAGGGGAAGCGGGTGGCGGGCTATGGGGCTCCGGGCAAGGGAAACACGCTGTTGAATTATTGCGGCATCCGGACGGATTTCCTGGATTTCACGGTGGATCGCAACCCGTACAAGCAGGGCAAATTCCTG
>JBEKFT010000444.1:0-3266 GCA_050013175.1 Verrucomicrobiota bacterium | reverse complement strand
GCTTATTAATCTATATGTGACGGAAGGTAAATTTGTTCCAAGAGCCAAAGCCGAGGCTTCAGCCGATTTGGTGCAGGCTTTGCCCATCGTCGTGGTGCGCAACAAGAGTGGTCAGGTTTTGCTTCTGCGTCGTCGGGAAAAACAGGAAGAGAATCCTCTTCACAATCGAGTTGTCATTTGGGCTGGAGGGCATGTTCGCAAGGAGGATTCAGCGAACGGCCACTCGATCGTGCAGGGAGCAATTCGTGAGTTGCACGAGGAGCTTCGATTGAGCTTGGACCCCAAGTCTTTGACTTTGTTGGGAGCAATTCACGCCGATCTTGGAGGCTCGACTTCCAAACACGTTGCTATTGTTTATGAATGGCGAGCCGAAACGGACGATGTCACCGTGGCTTTGAGCAATGCGGAATTCTTTGAAAGGCGTGGAACTTCATTAAGCGGGAAGTTTGTTCCTCTCGAAGAGCTGCGTGAGGGATGGAAGCGGTTTTCGGAAAACTCAGAGCCATGGTCTGAGCAAATTATTCGGGACATGCTCGGCGAAGGAGACCGGTTGGCAGAAATGAAATTGTTTTGAAGCAATGATCTGGTTTAACAACTTATCGCCGTTGCCGCAATTCCTGATTTTCAGCGCGCTGAAAATCCTCGGGGTTTTCTCCGTGTTGATGTTCATCGTGGCCTATGCCGTCTGGGTTGAACGGAAGGTGTCGGCGGCGATCCAGGACCGGCATGGCCCGAATCGCTTCGGTCCGTTCGGCCTGCTGCAGCCCATCGCCGACGCGGTCAAGGCGTTCCTGAAGGAGGATTTCACTCCCGCGCACGTGCGCAAGGTATATTACTGGCTGGCTCCGGCGATCGTGATGATTCCGAGCATTTTGGTCGTGGCAGTGATTCCGTTCGGCTCGTATCTGGGGCACCAGAAAATGGTGATTGCGGATCTGGACGTGGGCATTCTCTACACGTTTGGCATCGTGTCGCTCGGTGTTTACGGGATTGTTCTGGCGGGATATGCGGCCAATTCGAAGTACCCGTTTCTGGGGGGCATCCGGTCGAGCGCCCAATTAATTTCGTACGAGATCGCGATGGGCCTGTCGGTGGTGGCGGTGTTCCTGCTGGTGGGGGATTTGAACCTGAGCCGGGTTGTGCTGTTCCAGTCCGGCGGGTTCACGCACTGGATTATTTTCAAGCAGCCGGTTGCCTTCGTCATTTTTCTCGTGGCCATCTTTGCGGAGACGAACCGCACGCCGTTTGATCTGCCCGAAGCGGAGCAGGAGCTTGCCGGCGGTTACAACGTCGAGTACAGCTCGATGAAATTCGCGCTGTTTTTCATGGGCGAATACGCGAACATGGCTGTCGCGGCTGCGATGATGGCGACGCTGTTTTTGGGCGGCTGGACCCTGCCGATCGCAGGACTGGACCAGCCGGCGGCGCCCGGTCAGATCGGCGTCGGGTTGCTGCACATCGCCATTTTTCTGGCGAAGATGCTGATGGTTGTGTTGATGATGATCTGGGTGCGCTGGATGTGGCCGCGTTTCCGGTACGATCAGTTGATGGATTTGGGCTGGCGGCGTTTTATTCCGCTGGCGCTGGCGAACATCGTCGTGACAGCGGCGGTGCTGTGGGCGAGAGCCGGATCGTAGCGCGCCTGTAGCCGCGCTTGTGAAAGCGCGGAGGAACGAATCCGCCAATTCACATTGGCGGCCACGGGATGGAATGATTGTTAAGCGGAAAAAACTGAACTTTTGGGAACGGCTTTACCTGCCAGCGATGATCGGCGGGTTTCAAGTCACGCTTCGGCATTTCTTCAAGAAGAAGGTGACGCTGCAGTATCCCGAGGAGAAATGGGTTGTTCCCGAGGGCTACCGCGGCGCGCCGTATCTGGTGCGGGACCAGGACGGCGATACCAAGTGCGTTTCCTGCCAGTTGTGCGAATTCGTCTGTCCGCCGAAGGCGATCCGGATCACGCCGCCCGGCCCGGCCGGTCCGGCGGCGGACCGGCCGAATGCGGAAAAGATACCGCTGGAATTCGAGATCAACATGCTGCGCTGCATCTTTTGCGGTTTTTGCCAGGAGGTCTGCCCCGAGGAGGCGATCTTTCTGATGAGCGATTATTCGCTGACCGGCAGGTCGCGCCAGGAGATGATTTACGACAAGGAGAAGCTGCTGGCATTGGGCGGAGAACATGCGGGCATTCAGAAATGGAAGCAGAAGGCGGAAGAGGCGGGGGCGCAGGAAAGTTTTCCGGTCAAAGTCTGAGGCAACGGAACATGCCGCCCAACGACATACTATACGACATATCGTTTTACGTGTTCGCGGCGCTGACGTTGCTGTGCGGCGTGCTCGTGGTCGCGAACCCGTTCAGCCGCAACCCGGTGACCAGCGCGATGTTCCTGGTCCTGACGGTGGCGTCGATGGCCGGCTTGTTCGTTCTGCTGCGGGCGTATTTTCTGGCGGCCATCCAGATTCTGGTTTACGCGGGCGCCGTCATGGTGCTGTTCCTGTTCGTGATCATGCTGCTCGATTTGCGGGCGGAAGAGCGTCGGAAAGTCAAGAGGTTCGGCGTCGTCGGCGCGGTGCTCTCCGTCGGCGCTATCACCGCCATTTTCTTCAAATGTTTGAGCGGTGCCGCATTGGGCGCGGATCCATCGCCGACGATGGAGGGGGGGACGATGGCGCTGGGCAGGCTGTTGTTCACCCGGTACCTGCTGCCCTTCGAGATCGTCTCCGTGCTGCTGCTGGTGGCGATGGTGGGCGTGGTTTTGTTGAGCAAAAAAGACCTGAAATAGCCGCAAAAGAACACAGAGAACGCAGAGAAAAACCACCATGAAAACGTTCCAGATTCGGAAGTATGTTTTGAGCCACGGCAAGGTGAGTGAAGACGGTTTGAGCAGGCCAGCCTGCTTAATGCCTTTCCTCTCTGCGTTCTTTCGCGGCTAGAAATCATGCACGCAGGACTCGAACATTATCTGGCGGTCAGCGCGCTGTTGTTCGCGCTTGGCCTGTTTGGCGTCCTTGTCCGGAGGAACGTGCTGGTCATCTACATGTCGCTGGAACTGATGCTGAACGCGGCCAACCTGGCGCTGGTTTCCTTCTCGAGCTACCGGAACAACCCCGATGGCCAGGTGCTTGTTTTCTTCATCATCAGCGTGGCGGCGGCGGAAGTCGCGGTAGGGCTGGCGCTGATCGTCGCGCTGTACCGCAAACGCAAGACCACGCATGTGGAGGATCTGACGACGATGAAATTGTGATGAAATGAGCGAACATCCAAC
>JBEKFT010000443.1:0-9292 GCA_050013175.1 Verrucomicrobiota bacterium | reverse complement strand
CCTTTCTTTTTCAGCCCGGCCTGCCGCAGCCAGGAGGCGACCATGCGGGAGACCACGTCGGGATTGAAGGCGTCGCCGTAGCCGGTGAGGAACAACGCCGGCGTGCGCGTGTCCAGGCACAGACGCGGCCGGACTTCCTTGAGGTAACGTTCCACCCAGTGGATGGCCTGCAGGCCCACGGGCACCATGCGGTCTTTCTTGCCCTTGCCCAGCCGGACGTGAAGCGTGAGCCGTTCGGTGTTGAGGTCGGCCAGTTCAACGCGGCAAAGCTCGGTGCGGCGAATGCCGGTTGAGTAAAACAGCTCGAGCATGGCCCGGTCGCGCACGCCCAGTGGATCGGCCGTGTCCGGGATGGACAGGAGGCGGTCCAGCTCGGTTGGAGACAGCGCCTCTTGCGGCAGGCGTTTTTCCATGCGCGGCAGTTCCAGTTCACTGGCCGGGTTGTGCAGGATGACATCCTGGCGGGTGATCCAGCGGAAGAAGTCTTTGAGGATGCCCAGCCGGTTGCGTTGCGTGCTCCAGCCCAGACGCTGGCCGTTGGGCTTGGTGTAGCGCCAGAGCCAGCGTTGAAAGGACTCAAGGATTGGTCTGGTAAATTGGGAGGCCTGACTCAGGCCGCGTTCTGCGGCCCAGGCCAGGAACACTTTCAGGGCATCGCGCCGGCCTTCCAGCGTGCCTTCGGAGTAATTGCGCGAGGCGAGGGATTCCAGGTAGGTATCTCGCCAGAGCGCCAAAGAGTCCGGGGCGCTGCGCTCGAAGCTGTCGGGCTTCGGGTCGTTGCCCCCGCGCTGTTTCTTGGCGCGTTTGCTCAGCCATTCGACAGCTTTGATGCCTTTGGGTGCGGCCATAGTTACGTTACGATGCGGTGTTTTTGGGGCGTGCTCCTGATTCGTGAACCCGTCAGGCCCTCAGGTGCGCAGTAAAGCCCTGTCAGCATTGGCCAAAACTGGTGGCGGGGTGGTTTTGCCACCCCCCGCCAGGTGGCCGTTTTGCCCCGCCACCCCCCTGCTAAAACCCGCCAGGGTGGCAGCGCCACCGGCCAACTGGGTTTTGTAGTTGTGGCGGAGTTTGGTTACGTCAATCAAACCGACATGGGCAACGGCCTCCGGCGCGTCCACGTCGAGCAGCAACTCATAAACGAACTGGCTGCCAAAGCGTCCATGCCGGATGCCGAGATATTCGAGGTCAACCAATCGCTCCAGGTGGACGCGCACTTGGGTCAGGCTCCAGCCGCAGGCGTCGCGCAACTCCCGGCGGCTAAAGGTGGAAGCGGCTTTCGCGCTGACACACTTGCGCTTCTGCTTCATCAGCTCGCGGATGTGACCGAGCAGGCGTCGCGTTTGCGGCGGCAACTCATCGAGCGAGCGGCCCAGCATTTCCGGCGCGAGCTCGTTCGCCAGCGCAATGTCATCAAGCGTCACCTCGAGGTATTCCACCACGCAGCCCGCGCCGTCAGGCGCATTGGGTAGAGGCCTCGCCTCTCGTTGGTGCTGGTGAAGCAGCGCGATGGCGTCAATGAGCGTGAGATATTTCTCGTGATCGCGCCGGTTGCGCGTGCGCGCCGTGGCGAATGTCAACGCCGGCGCGAACGGATTGACGACAGCCAGCGGGGACAACAGCCGTTGCGCGTTGCGGAGTTGCTTCAAGAGGTCTTTGCGCTCCTCGTGCGCGACCAGGCCCGCCAGCGTGCGGCGCTCACGCTGCACGCGATGAATGCGCCCGGTCTGCTCGGCGCTCTCGTCCACCGCCAGCGTCAGGCAGCGGTTTTGCAACTCCTCGTCCAGATCAATGGCCGTGGTCGTCAGGAAAATCATCACCGGGCCTTCAACGTGATATTCCTGCGTGACCATTTTGCCCGTGGCCGGGTCTTTGCCGGTGCTGGCAATAGTCAGTTCGCCTTCCGACTGCAGGAGCTTCAACGCGTAGCTGGCGCGCTCCGCGCCGGCTTCCTCGACCACGGCGAGGATTTTGTGTTTGAGACTCGTCTCGCCCAGGTAATAGAGGCTCTGGCCGGTCATGGCCGAGTATTTGACGCGCTCCTCCTCCGGAAAAAATGACAGCACGGCGTCCATGAGCGTGGTTTTGCCGGCGGCGCTGGCGGATTGGATGATGATAGCCAGCGGCCGCTCCAGCTTGCGCGACACGCCCGCCAGATAGGCAACGAGCGTGTTGCTTTCCTCGCCGATGATACCGGCCTGGTGGAACGCCTCGCGCAAGCGCCCGATGAGATTCGGCTCGCGCAACCACTTCAACGCCGCTTCGCGTTCCTCCGGCGACAGTGTGACGGTGGGCGCGACGTTCTCGGCTGGCCTGGCAAGCTCGACTTGCGCCTGTTCAACCGCGAGTAGCAAACGTCCAACGTCGCGCTTCAACAAGTCGGCGGTGAGTCCGGTTTCTTCCGCTGCGCGTTCGATGAAGCGGCGGCGCTCCGCATCGCGGCAAAGGTCCACCTGGTCGAGGTGGAACAAGGCGGGGCCTTGACCCAATACGCGAAGTCGCAACGCGACTTTCAGCGCGTCGGTGCCGAGCGTCTTCTCAATGCCGACAACGCGATACTCGCGGTCTTCCACGTCGAAGAACCAAGCGTCGCCGCGTTGCTGCAACGTCAGCGTTGCCGGTGCCGGCGGCTTTTCTTCTTTAGCCTCCGGCACAGTGTCAGCAGCTAACACAGCAGCTAAAGAAGCAGGCGGAGCCTGCACCCTATTGGCGGCATGGCCCGTGGCGCTGCCACCTTCGCGGGCCGCCGGTGGCCGTGTGTCCATCGGTGGCCGTGCCCCGCTACCAAGCCAGGCCGATGAGTTCAAGAGCAAGGCCAGCGAGTTGCCCGCCGGCGTCACCTTGCAGGCGTATTCGTTGGCGTCCATGCCGTGCGGGAACCTCACGCGGAAGACTTCGATGCCGTGCGCCTTGAACCGCTCGGCGTCCCGCTGCGCGGCCCGCTCGCCGGCGTCGTCCGCGTCGTAAGCCAGCTTCACGCACCGCACCTGGCGCATGGCTTCCCAAAGCTCGTCGCTAAAACCTTCGGTGCCGAACAGGCACGTCACGTTCGCAAAACCGTTCACGTAAAACGTCAGCGCGTCAAACACCGCTTCGCACAGGATGATTTCGGGTTGGCACAGGCACTGCGGTGGGAGCAGACACTGTCTGTTGAAGAGGCCGCGATGCGGCCCGGGCGAATACAGGTGCTTGAGTTCACTCCGTTGCGCCCGACGGCCGTAAAGGCTGACGATGTTTCCGGCCGCGTCACAGAGCGGCACGACAATGCAGCCGTTGAAGTGTTCGTGGCCGCTGTCGCGCCACAAGCCAAGCTGCGTCAGCCGGGACCGCAACACCTGGCCCGTGTTGCGATTGGAGTCCGGCAGCCGCAGGCCCAGCGTCCGATCGGCAAAGCCGATTTGAAAACGCGTGATGAGATCATCGCTATCCAGTCCACGGCTGGCCAGATATGCCCGTGCCGGCGCCGATTGCTTGAGCCGTTCGTGATAGTAGGCGACCACCTGGCCGAACAGCGTCACGTCGTCGGCTTCCGGATCCAGCGGGCACGGCAGGCGCGGCACCGTCGCTTCGCGGGTGAGTGGTTGCGCAGCGAATGCGGCCGCCCCGCCCTCGTTGAGCAGTTCAAAGGCGTGACGGAAGGAAACGCCGTCATGCTGCTCGACGAACTGGATGGCATTGCCCGCCTTGCCGCAGGCCATGCAGTGGAACAGCCCCTTGGCCGGCGTGACGATGAAGTTGGGCTTGTCCTGGTCTGGATGGAAAGGACAGCGCCCGATGAAGTCTTTCGAGCCGTGCTTTTTGAGTTCGATGCCCCGGCTCTGGACCAGCGCCAGCAAGTCGGTCTGGTGTTTAACTCGGTCAATATCGGTTTCAGGAATGCGCCAGGCCATATTCAGTTGCGAGTTGAAGGTTGAGAGTTGAGGGTTGCCGCGTGGTGAAGAGTTGAAAGCACGCGGCGCACGTCCAGCCGCAGATAACCCCAAGTCCATTCGCCGGTCTTGGGATGGATGTCGCCGCACAAGCCGTCGGTGTCCATCAAGCGCGACCAGCACCAGCGGGCCTGCTTGGGCGAACGCAGCGCGAAGGCCAGCAACGCCTGGCCGTCGTCGCCCCAGCCGCAGAGCCATTGCAGCCAGCTTTCCCAGCCGTGATTGTAAGCCTCGCGCACGAGCAGCCGGCCCAAGCTGGCAAGTTCGGCATCCAGCCCGCGCGCCAGCGCGAGCCGTTCCCAATCGTCCCAGGGATAATGGCCGAAGGTGCAGGCGCACACGTCGAAGTGAATGTCGAGTTTGGGCGGCGGCGCGGCCGCGTTTCGGCGGGAAGGCGTCAAGTTAAATTGCATTGCCCGACAGTGGGCATTATACTGCCCGGATGCAAGAACTTTATTCACCCCGGCTTTACGTTCGGCTCATGGCAGACAACACTCGATTGCGGGAACTGCGGGAAGCCAAAGGCATCTCGTTGCGAGAACTTGCCCGACAGATTGGCGAGGAACATTCCAACGTTCGGTATTGGGAGACCAGCGGCAACCTGCCGCGCTCCAATGTTTTAATTCCAATGGCTAAGGCGCTCGGCGTCACCGTCGAAGAACTGCTCGGCCAGGACAAGCCCAGCCGCGTCGTCTCGCCCGGCGGCAAGTTGCGCCAGGCTTTTGAAGCCGCATCGAAGCTGCCCCGCCGCCAGCAGGAACAGATTGTCAACGTCATCAACGCGCTGGTCGCGCAAGCGTCGGCGCAAACGCAAAGCAATTGATGGCCACCATCAACTGCCCCCACGGTCATCGGTGGATTAGTTGCCTGAACCGCTCGGTGACTTACGAAAACCGGCAGGTGGACATCTTCGGCGGTGTCTGTGAGAGTTGCGACCTGTGCGGTTTTCGGGACTGCGAGTATTTCGACGACACGGAGGAAGGCACGCGGCGTTTTCAAAAGGGCCTGGCCGAACTTCACGGCCCCATCGAAGGCCAGATCAAAGCCCGGCGTTACCAGGACGAACTGCGCGCCAAACACCGGGGCGATTCTTCCCTTTAACCGCATCAGCGGCGTTGCCTTTTCCGAGGAGCGACAGCAACGAGTTTCCCCGCAGCCCGCGCGCACAGTTCCCTTTAGATTACCCAGGCCTCGCGCGCGCGGGCTGCGCGGTGCCGTGGAGCGCCAGCGACACGCACCGTTCCGGCGCGCGCGCGGGCGTGCCAGGCGCATCGGAACTGCCGCCAGGGTGCGGTGTTCGCGTTCCCCTGCCATTCCCCTTTCACCGCGGCCAAGAGCGGCTAAAAGAAAATGCGCCAGCATTTTCACGCTGCCCGGCGCGGCAGCCAGAGCGCCTATAAAGCAAGTCCAGGTCGCGCGACTGCAACGAGCGCGTTCATGTTCCCGCTGCCGTCGCCATTGCCAATCGTCCATTCTAAAAGCAATCCGGAGCGTCCGAACGTTCACACGGCATCGCATTCGCCGGGCGGGTCGAACGTTGTTCCCAGCGGCGGCGACAGCCGCCGGCATCGTAGCCCCCGCGAAGCGGCACACTTTTTCCCGCGCCCATCTTTTCCAAACTGCGAAGTGGGGAAAGCCGGGGGCGTGACGGGCGCGAGGCGTGCACAGGCGGATATTTGTCACACAATATCTGATGGACTGAGTAGTGAGCACGGCGCAGCAGAGGGTGTGAGCCAGGCAGCGCAGGCACAGGCGCGCAGCCCCGAACGCCTTTCTCGGGGCGAGCACCGTAGCCGGAGCAACTGGATCACACGCTCTGCGGAGCCGCGCGCAACGGTGGCGCTCTGGAGGGACCCCGAAGGGGAGGCACCAGAGCGACAACTCAGGCTATCACGATATTGTGCGGCAAATACTCCGCCCCAGCACGTCCGAGTGACCGGCACGATCCCCGGCTTCCCCACGGAGCATTCCTCACCTGTGCGCATTCAATCCGGAGTTCTTGAGCGGGAGCGAACCAGAGTTTCCGGACAGCGTTAGCGGTCGCAACTGTTCTGCCGGTGACGACGGCCGGCACGGCACGGGGGCGGGACACTCCAATTATCAAGCGTTTTGTCCCGCACACGTGACGGGGCGGACGACGCCACGGGTAGACCGATGTTGTCCTGGCGAGCAGGCCCGTGACGGCATGACGGCTGGCCTTGATCTTCGCAGCCGGCATGACGCGGGGCTGCGAGCATTCGGGTAAATTGCAGCGCGAGGTGATTCTGGACTTAACCCCATCAAGATTTCGAGTTTTTCTTTCTTGTTAGCTTCGTAACAAGCCAAAGAATGGGGGCGAATATCATGATGTTGAAGAGGGCAAATAGCCTACAAACGACGAAAAAGATTAGAACTGCAGCCAACCACCAAAGCAAAATGAACCACTCCTGGTAGTAAACACTAAACACGACCGCAGCCAAGGTAGATGCAACCAGCAGCCCAACGAGAAATCGGTTTATTGTGCGCGGATCTTCCATGTGAAGCACGTTTAAGTCAGTCGGGCGATTCAGTAAATAGGGGGCGGACCCGCAGGACCCGGACAGCCAGGGCACGGAGTACTGAAGGGCATGAACAAGTGATGGCCTTGCGGACCAGGGGCATAAATTGCGATTATCAGATCGCACCCACCATCGCAACTGCTGAAATCTCTTAGAGAGCAAAGGAAAATAGGAGCAAGGGTGGCAGTGCGGAAGCAAAAATAATTACAAGAATCAAGGCCGCTGGGATCTATGAATGTCGTTGGGCTATTCCAGTTGAACCTGTAAATGTTGGGCTCTGCCTGCACGCCTAATAGTTGCCGCTTAGATAACAAGATCGGATGCTTATTGATAATCCGCGCAAGTCTGCCAGCATGCCGGTAGATAGCCTGTGCGGTTTGGCTAACAAATCGAACTCCTTCTGCTTCGTCTTGTGAGAACAAGGTACTGAATTGCTTGCTCAATGGGTCAATGCCAAGCTCCCCAATGGGGTCTCTATTTGGCCACCTCCTTATCTATGGTATTTTGGAGTTTTATCTTCCAGTCCTTCCAAGTGAGAAACTCAGGAGAATCTACTTGAGGATCAGGCCACCTGACACCGCTGTTCGAGCCGAGCATTCTATCAAAGTCTTTCTTTGAAAGCAGCAACGCCCATTGTCTCGCATAGACTTTGATTGGACCAAGGCCAACTATAGTCACTGGTTGTATTGGCCGCTCCATCGACAACCACGCTAAGGCCGAATTATTATAATTGCTCGGCATCAACCATATTTCAAGCGCTTCAGTCGCGACACGAGCCGGTTTCCATGTTCCGTCCGCGCCCGAAAACTCCGCATTAACGGGCCTAGTGCCCTTCACGACGAGAAGAGTGCCTCGTGGACCTCCGTAATTTTCATCCCAGTGATGTCCGTAGGGAATTTCATTCCCTTTTTTCTCCACCACTTTCCACTCCGGAGGCAATGCGGCAACAATCGCTCTAACGATTTGATCCAGCCGTTCCGTCTCGTTTGCCATCAGAGCGGCCGCAAAAAGAATCGAGCTCAACGCGAGCATCCATTTCATAATTATTCACCGTTGCGAACGCCACTCTTCACGGAAAACATCCCCAGGGATTTTCAGGTGGTAAAGGCTCCGGGTCAGGAGGCGCAGGCGTCGGCGTGATCGGCCCGACTGATGGTGGACCAGTACGGGGGTTATTGGGCGAATTGTAGCCATTCTGATTTAAGCAGTTGTCCACGGCAGTGTGACAATCATTAATCGGAGGGGCCCAAACGCCATTATTTGCATTCGCTTTGCAGCAACTCATAATGTTCTGGCCGGTTGCCCCATCGGAGTTGGGAACTGCCTGGCAACTCGTACCAGGAGTTCCAGGCCCTCCTTCGCCGTTATCCGGACAATTGGTGTTGTTACATGATCCCGATGATCCCGATGATCCGTGCGCAGTCCCGCAAGATTTACAGCCACTTCCGGCCGGCGCAGAACTGTCGTAAAAATAGCTATGATTTCCAACCCCACCCAAGTTCGATTTGCGGCTGCATACATATATAGTCAATCCCTGTGGGTCATAACCGTAGGTTGGACGGTTGGCCACAAAGCCATACTGGTTGTAGCCTCCTTGTTCCCCGATTGGGTCCCTATTTGGCCATTGACGCCGACCCGATGCGGTTTTGTAACCGCATCCTCTCGAACCGGGCGTGTTTATTGGGCTTTGTCGCTCCCGCCGTGACAAGCGACCCGATGGGCAGCCGGAAAAACCCCTGACGCGACTTTTTTGCCGGTTGGGTAAGAGTGGGGCAAAAGTGGGGTGTTGCCGGTGGTACAAGAGTAGCACAAAAGTAGTAGTTTTCCTGGCGGCTGACTTCCGGTCAGCAGCTAAAGCAGGCAGCGCCTGCAGGCCAGCAAAGAGGCGACTCTGACAGCTTGGAACCACGGCAAAAGCCTACACTTTTGCCCCAGGAATGGAAGCCCGATTTAGAGCCGTTTGCGCCAGTAACCCGGACGCCGCTTCATGTGCATGACCGTGATGATCAGCACCCGATCCGGCTGGTCCACGTAGAGCACGGCGTAAGGAAACACGTTGGAGAAGTGGCGGCGGATGGGCGGATCAAACAAGCGAAAACGTTGAGGCTGACGCCGGATGTCGAGGATGAGCCCTTCGATCTGGTCGTAGAACCGTTTGCCCAACTCCGGGTTGATTCGGGCGTAGTACTCGGCCGCCTGGGCATATTCCTCATCCGCTTCGGGATGAAAGGCGCGTGCTTTCACCGGCCAACGATCCGGCGAATGCGAGCGGAGACTTTCTCACCGTCCACGGCTTGCACCGTGCCGTTCTCGATCTCCGCCAATCGGCGGCGGGCTTCCTGTTTCCAGGCTTCCTCATTGTCAGGATCGGGGGTGTGCAACTCTTCGCTCAGACGGTCAACCAGTTCGCCGACCTTTTCCGGCGGCCAGTGGCGGGCTTCTTCAACGATTTGTTCCAGTGTCAATGGCACGAGGCTTATCATACGATGTTTCGGGTTTGGGTTCAACCTTCGTTGCAGGCGCGTTTTGCAGCCTGGCAGAAGGATGGCAGCGGGCGTGAACCTCCTGAAGCTGCTTGATGCTGACTTCGGTATAGATCGCGGTGGTGTCGAGTTTCTCGTGTCCGAGCAACTGTTGGATGAAGCGGATGTCGGCCCCGTTCTCCAGCATGTGCGTGGCGCAGGTGTGGCGCAGCACGTGGCAGCAGCCTTTCTTTTTCAGCCCGGCCTGCCGCAGCCAGGAGGCGACCATGCGGGAGACCACGTCGGGATTGAAGGCGTCGCCGTAGCCGGTGAGGAACAACGCCGGCGTGCGCGTGTCCAGGCACAG
>JBEKFT010000442.1:0-3473 GCA_050013175.1 Verrucomicrobiota bacterium | reverse complement strand
TGAAGCACTTCCTGTCCCGGCGCCAGTCGCGCCGCCCGCGTGTAACATTCCAGCGCCTTGTCATATTGTCCTGTGCCGGCCAGCAGCCAGCCCAGATTGTTCAGCGCCTCGATGGAATTCGGATTGATCTGAAGCGCCTTCACGTAATGACTGGCCGACTCCTGAAGCCGTCCCTGGCTCGCCAGGATATTGGCCAGAACGATGTGGGTTTGCGGATCTCCGGGGGCGAGCCAGACGGATTCCTGGTAGTGATGGATGGCCTCATCGACTTTGCCAAGGCCATACAGGATCGCGCCGAGACAATTGTGGGGACTGGGGCTCTCCGGCGCCACCCGTGAGGCATCTTCGTAGCACCGGATGGCATCGGCGTAGCGTTTCTGCCTCAGGAACACATTGCCGAGACTGTCGTAGATATCGGGGTTCTCCGGATCGATCTGCAGCGCGTCCTTGAAGTATTTGATCGCCTCGGGGTACTGCTGTTGCTGCGCCAGGACACTGCCCATGTTGAACAAGCTGTTGGATTGATTGGTGTTGACCTGGAGCGAGCGCTGAAACCATTTCGTCGCTTCGGCCATCTGCCCTTTGTTGAACCAGCAGCAACCCAAACCGTCCAGGGCGATCGGATCCTTGGGATTGATTTTGAGCGCCGTTGCGTAAGCTTGCGCCGCCTCGTCCAGGCGACCTTTGCCGAACAAATCGAGCCCAAGATTGTCACACGCCAGGCCGTTGTTCCGGGTCGATGCAATCGCGTGTCGAAAGAGGGTTTCGCTGTTCCGCCAATAGCCCAATTGATCGATGGTCCGTGCCGCGCACGCGCCCAGAACCAGGATCGCAGCCGCGCCTGCCGCCCAGGAGGGGAAGTTCCATCGCTCAAAACCCGCGCCGGCGCCCCACGCCAGAATGATGAAAATTCCAATCGACGGCACGTACAGGTACCGGTCCGCGAGGGACTGCGCTCCCACCTGGACCAGGCCGATGACTGGGATCAACGTTCCGAAAAACCAGAACCAGCCGGTCCTGACGAAAGGCCACCGCGGGCCCAGGAGCCAGGCGGCAGCGCACAAAACGACCGTGAGTGCCGCGCTGAAAATCACCAGGGCCACCGGCCATTCCGTCGGATACGGGTACGGCAATGCCAGCCCGACCGGCCAGATCAGCTTGCCCAGGTATCGGGCGTAAGAGACAAAGGCGTTTTCAATCCGCATTCGCATCGGGATGCTTGCCAATGTCAGGACCGCTCCGCTGTTTCTTTGAACCACGAAAGTGACGGCGCAAAAAATCCCGCTCAGGATGAAGAAGGGGATCTTTTCCAGCACCAGGCGCAGGAAGGTTGAGTCGGGAGTTGAGGAGTTAGGGAGGGGAGTTGGTCACCGGCGGCTCCGGCTCTGAACTCTGCACTCTGAAACTCCGAAACTCAAGACTCTGAAACTTCCCCAGCGGCCAAAAATCCAGCAATAGCAGCACGAACGGCAGCGTCACCACCATGGGTTTGCTCATCAGCCCCAGCCCAAAAGCGAATAACGCCAATCCATAAAACACTTTGGACCTTGGACTTTGGACTTTGGACTCCTCCGTGTATCGCGCGTACGCCCACAGCGTCAGCATCCAAAAGAACGTGCTGAGCACATCCTTTCGTTCGGCCACCCACGCCACTGATTCCACGTGCTGCGGGTGCCATGCGAAGAGCGCGGCCACAAACGCGCTGCGCCAAAGCGCCCCCGTGAGTTGCCTTAGCACCACCAGCAGAAGGACTGTGTTGACCGCATGGAGCGCGACGTTTACGAGATGGGCGCCCGCCGGGTTCAAACCGAACAGCTCCACGTCGAGCATGTGCGACAGCCAGGTCAGCGGGTGCCAGTTGGCCGTTTGTCCGGTGCTGAATGCCCAGGCCACGCCCTTGAGGGTCAGGCCTTGCCGCACGTGGTGGTTTGACGTGACGTATTGGGGATCGTCGTAACTGACGAAGTCGCAGTTCTTGAGCGGCCAGAACACGGCGAACGTGACGACGGCCAGCAGCAGGCAGAGCCAGCCAGGCCGAGCCAGCATGGCAGCGAACCGATTGCCCGCCTGCGCGCCGGGTCCAGGCTGGGTTGTCGGCATCAACTGCGGTTCGCTCATGGTGCAGGTCTATCTCAAGAGTACATACCGAAAACTAGGCGTCGACAACGAAACGGTCGGTCCACCACGCCGCCTAAATTCAAAAACCTCTCATTCAAGCAACTGATGGTTATCTGTTCAGGGTTTTCTGCGTCCATCTGTGGTTTCAATTATCAGTTTCGGCTGAATGCGTGCTCTGTTTCAGTTCCCTAAAATCCCACGTTTTTGCCTGGGTTGGATTCTCGCGGACAGGGCTGTCCGCGCTCCGGCGGTGGCGTCCTGACGCAACTTAAAAGTTGCGGCTACTTGTCCGGCGGCGCCAGAAAAGTGTGAAGGCCGACGGGGAATTGAGAGGACTCCAACCAGTCGGCGAGGAGATGCAGTTCGACGGCGGTGAAGCCGATGCTGGAAACGCGATCGAAGGACAGCGTGGCAGCCCCGGTTTTTGTAATTCGGGTCACACTGGGTCCTAATCGCGGGCCGGCAACCCTGAGCCACTCCAGAGAGGCGGCTTTAAACGGCATCTGGGGTATTCCCGAAACAAAGCGGGCAAACTGACCGACATAGAGCCATTGCGGGAGGCGCGGGCCCGTGAGTTCCCGGTCGTAATAGAGCAGATTCGTTCCGGCGAGGACCGTATCGAAATAACCCGCTGGAGGAGGCGCGGTCGGCTGGTTCAGGAACAGCCCGCCAAACACGAAGTTGCCGTTGGTGATCGTGAGCGATTGCAGCGAGGGCCAGAGCCATGGGTTTCCGCGCCATTCGAGGCCATTAAACCTTTCCGATCGTGCGAACTTGGCGAGATCGTTTGTGGCGAACCAGGGTCCCCCTTTCTGCAACACCAGGTCCGTCAGCTTATACACCTCGTTGCTGGCATCCTGAAGCGGAGCAGCGCCGTAGGAATTCCAGCCCCGGCCCATCAACGTCCACAGGAAGAGCTGGTTTGGCGGCGGCCCGATGTGGAGGCCGTTCCAGGCCTGGAGCGAGCCCAGCCATGATTTGAATCCGCGAACCGCGGTGACGCTGGCGAGCGGGCCGGCCATGATGCTGATGGGGACATTCCACTGGTCCAGCTCGATCGGCGGGAGTGTGGAGAAGTCAAGTTCGCCCCGCGTATGGACGTTGGTGCCCTCCCCCGCAACCTGGAGGCTGATTCGCGGCCAATCGCCGCCCAGGTTGCAATGGGTCGATAGGGCGGCGGCGAAGCGCGGGAGATCCACACTGGCTTGCAACCAGTCATTCGACGCGCCGGAACCGAACGGCGCAGGGTCGCGCCGGATGCGGGAAACGAGTTCAGCGAGCAGAGGATTTTGGCCGGTTGCGGCGCCAAGGACCGTCCATTCTCCCACCCGGCTGAGCTCGATTGAATTGGGTGA
>JBEKFT010000441.1:0-3938 GCA_050013175.1 Verrucomicrobiota bacterium | reverse complement strand
CAGCCGCCGCCGGCGCCTTTGGCGTTCACGGGCCGGATGCCGGTGAGGGATACCAAAACAGCGGCCAGGTTGGATTGCCACAAGGCGGCGCGCCGATCGTCCAGGCGGATGGCGAAGGCGATCTGGCCCGGCTGATCCTGGGCCTGGCGGGCTTGCAGGTAACATTCACGGTGAAGGACGTCCTCGAGTAGAGGCCGCAAGAGCGCAGCCCCGTTTGTATCGGGCGGCCGATGCAGGAGGCTCCACGGGGCGGCTGACAGCTTGTCGAGCGTTTGCGTCTGGAGCCTGGCGCTTTCCGGAATGTTCCAGATGCCGATCAGGTGAGCGGCGTTGGTGTCACGACCGAGCTGGTCCGTGCCGATCCAATGGATTCGGGCGACAGTTTCAGCGGGTGCGGACCGCGCATTGACAGAGGTTGATCCCGAGGGCGTTTCCCCCTGGGCGAAAGCGGAGTTAACGGATTCGGCTGCCAGGGCCATCATTACAACCAAACCAATGCCAGGAAGTCGGATGCGCATGGGTGCATGTTGGACAAAACAGGGGCGTTTTCGCAACTCAATCGTGAGGGGCCCGTGAATTCTTATGCGCGCCTGCACCGGTCCCCGACGCCCGGCTATCAACCGACTCAGTGCAGTGGAAACCACGAAATACATCAAATTCACGAAAGGGGACAAAGGTAAAGCAGGGGAAGTTGACGCTGATTAAGCGGATTGGGGAGCACGCGCGTCCTCGCGTGTTCCGACCGGCGTCTCGCTGGTCGGAGGAGGGTGTAGCACCCTCTCACCATGCTGTGACCAGTCGAACGCCTCAAAAGTGGTTGGCGAGACGCCAACCACTGCACGCGAGGACGCGCGCGCTCCCCTGCGATTCCAGCGTTACGGCTCAGCGCCGCAGTAACCGCAACAAAAGATGTTGGCCGCAATAGAGCACAAAGAACGCAAAGAATGTCCATTTTTTGGGGCGTAGCACATCTCTCTTTGTGTTCTTTGCGTTCTCTGGCGGCAAACGTTTGCGCAGGACTGGAAAACTCTTCAACATAGTGACATGAAAGTCTCCGGCACGCGTCGAGAAGGTTTCATTTATGCAGCTTTGCTGCTGCTGGCGGCAACGGTGATTGCCTATGAGCCCGCCTGGCACGCGGGATTTATTTGGGATGATGATGATTACGTCATAAAGAATCAATTGCTCACGGCCCCGGACGGATTGAAACGGATCTGGTTTTCGCTGGATTCGCCGTCGCAGTATTTTCCGCTGACCTACACCACGTTCCGGATCGAGCGCGGGCTTTGGGGGTTGAACCCGACGGGTTATCATTGGGTCAACATTTTGCTCCACGCGACCAATGCGCTTCTGCTGTGGCGGCTGCTCCGGCGTCTGAACGTGCCGGGCGCCTGGCTTGCGGCGGCAATCTTCGCCCTGCACCCCGTCCAGGTGGAATCGGTCGCGTGGATCACGGAGAGGAAAAACGTGTTGTCGCTGTTTTTCTCCCTGCTGACAATGCGAGCCTGGGTGGAGTTTGTGGATGCGCGGGGCGGACGGTCATGGCTGCATTACGGGCTGTCGCTGTGTTGGTATGCGCTGGCGCTTTCGAGCAAGACCACCGCGTGCACGTTGCCGGCGGCAATGCTGCTCGTTTTGTGGCTCAAAGACGGAGCGATTCCATGGCGGCGGCTGGCACAGGTGGTGCCGTATCTCGCGCTGGGAGCGGGCATGGGGCTGGTGACAATCTGGTGGGAGCGATACCGTCAAGGGACCCAGGGCGAATTGTTTTCGTTTGGCCTGCTGGATCGGGTCCTGATCGCGAGCCGCGCCATCTGGTTTTACCTGGGGAAACTGGTGTGGCCGGCAAACCTGACGTTCAGCTATCCGCGCTGGACAATCCATCCCACCGATCCACTGGCGTATGTGTGGCTGGTGGCGCTGGCTTTGTTGGCGGGGGCGATCTGGCGCGCGAGGCGATTCACCGGGCGCGGCCCGGAGGTGGCCGCGCTGTTTTTTGGAGTAACACTGCTCCCGACGTCCGGGCTGATCATGCTGTGGACGTTTGTCTGGTCGTTCGTGGCCGACCATTACCAATATGTCGCCTGCATCGGGCCGTTGACGCTGGCGGCGGCGGCGATGACACTGGCGACGGCCCGCATCAAGGGGCGGTTGCGGCTGTTGGGACCGGTGCTGGGCGGAACATTGCTTCTGGTGCTGGGTGTCTTAACCTGGCGGCAATGCACGACTTACAAGGACCTGGAAACACTTTGGCGAACGACGATAGCCCGCAACCCGGATTCGTGGCTGGCCCGCTACAACCTGGGCATCCTGCTCACAGAGAAAAACCAGGTGCAGGAAGCGACCGCTCAGTTCCAGAAAACCGTGGAACTTCGCCCTGATCATGTCATGGCCCAATACAACCTCGGCGCGCTCCTGCTCTATAACGGACATGTGGAGGAGGCGATCGCACGCCTTGATATCGCTTTGAAGCTGGACCCCAGGCATCCGCTAGTGCACCGCAAATTGGGGGATGCACTGATGCGGGAAGGCAAAGTGGATGAGGCCATAGCGCATTATCAAACCGCGCTGGAAGTTTACACGAACTTTGTGGATGCACGCAGAAATCTGGCGTACGCCCTTCTCCAGCAAGGCCGGCCGGATGAGGCCATCGCACAATATCAGATGACCCTGCAACTGGAACCCGGAAACCTGGGGGACCTGGACAATCTTGGCAACGCGCTGTTGCAGAAAGGGCGCTATCGTGAAGCGGCGGCGTGTTTTGGAAGGGCGTTGCAGGCCCAGCCGCACTATGTGCTGGCCGAAAACAATCTGGCGTGGGTGCTGGCGACCGCTCCCGATGCGTCCGTTCGGAACGGGAGCAAAGCGGTCGATCTGGCTCTGGATGTGGACAAACTGTCCGGCGGTCAAAACCCGATCATGATCGCATCGCTGGCGGCCGCTTATGCGGAAGCCGGCCGGTTTCCGGAGGCAGTGGCTACAATCCAGCGGGCACTTCAATTGGCGACGGCCCAAAACAACGCGGTACAAATGAGCACCTTCCAGATGGAGCTCGGAATGTACCAGGCCGGGACGCCACTCCGCGCCGGCATTCCCACCGCGTCCGGGCAACAGCAAAAGCCATGAACGATCCCGGAACTCATCGAGAGGGTTTGTTTTATGCAGCTTTGCTGCTGATAACGGCGGCGGTGTATTGGCCGGTCGTGCATTGCCGCTTTCTCAACTTCGACGATTGGATTTACGTCACGGCAAACCCTTACGTCCGGCACGGGCTGACAGCGGGCGGCGTCGCCTGGGCTTTCCGGACCACGACCTCGTACAACTGGCATCCGATCACCTGGCTGTCGCATATGCTCGATTGCCAATGGTTCGGCCTCAATCCGGGAGTGCATCACCTGGTGAACGTGGTTGTTCACGCCGCGAACACCCTTCTGCTCTTCCACCTGCTGAGGCGGATGACGCGCGAGCTTTGGCCGAGCGCTATCGTGGCGGCGCTGTTCGCCCTGCACCCGCTGCACGTCGAATCGGTGGCGTGGATCGCGGAGCGGAAGGACGTGCTCAGCACTTTCTTCGGGTTGCTGACGATTTGGGCATATATCCAATATGCGCGCGGGAGGACCGGCCTGGCCGACCGGCAGGGCGGCCCTACCAATACGAAATCTCCGGGCACGGGCTGGTACATGCTGGCACTGGTGTTCTTCGCGCTGGGTTTGATGAGCAAACCGATGCTGGTGACATGGCCGTTCGTGCTGTTGCTGCTGGATTACTGGCCGTTGGGGGAGTTTCGGAGTCTTGAGTTACAGAGTTTCAGAGGGCAAAGTTCAAAGCCGGAGGCGCAGGCGAATCAATCTTCAAGTCCCAACTCCTCAACTCCCCAACTCCCTAACTCCGCAACTCTCAAACTCTCAAACTTCCTGGACAAGCTGCCGTTCCTGGTG
>JBEKFT010000440.1:0-3424 GCA_050013175.1 Verrucomicrobiota bacterium | reverse complement strand
TTTCCCGCACCACTTTCAGCGCGTTGCTGCCAAGCTGCCGTCGGGCCGCTTCGTCGCCAAAAAGTTCGGCCAGCGCTTTCTCCAACCCCGCCGCATCCCGCACCTGCACCGCCCCGTTGCCGGCCAGAAAACGGGCGGACACTTCGGCAAAATTCTGCATGTGCGGGCCGAAAACCATCGCCTTGCCGAGAGCCCCCGGCTCGATCGGATTCTGCCCGCCTTGTGCCATCAGGCTTTTCCCCACAAAAATCACCGTCGCCTGCTCATAAAAGTATCTGAGTTCGCCGGTGGTGTTGACGAGCAGGCAATCCAATTCACCCGGCTCAAACGAGGTGGTGGCGATGATTTCATTCCGATAAACAAATTTGACACCCCGCTGTTTTAACTCGCGCCCAACCTCCTTGCTGCGCTCGAAATGGCGTGGAACAAGCACCAGGAACAAATCGGGAAATCGCGAACGCAGCCGGAGAAACTGCTCCGCCAGCAGGGCTTCCTCGCCCGCATGCGTGCTGCCGCCCACCAGCAACCGCGCTTCCGGAGGCACGCCCAGCCGGCGCAGCAGGGACGGCACATCGAGCGGGAGCCGTTCGTCCAGCCTGGCCGCGTCATATTTGAGGCTGCCCACAACATGAATCGCTTCCGGAGAACACCCCAGCTCGCGAGCCCGAACCGCATCCTCGTTGCTTTGCACTCCAACGCTCGTCAACGACGCAAACAGCGGTCGAAAGAGGAACCCGAACCGTTTATACCCGCGAAACGACTGCTCGGACAGCCGGGCATTGACCAGGAACAGCGGCACGCCCATCGCCCGCACCCTCCAGATGAAATTGGGCCAGATCTCCGCCTCCACCAGCACCACGGCCTCGGGATGAATCGTGGCGAGGGCCCGGGCCACCCACTTGCGGCCATCCACCGGGTAATAAATCCGGCTGATGCGCGTGGGAAGCCGCTTCTGCAGCTCGCCCATTCCGGTCGTGGTGGTGGTGGAAACGACGATCTTGAGATTGGGCATGCGTTGCTCCAGCAAACGGATGATCTGCGTGCACAGGCTCACTTCCCCCACGCTCACGGCATGCATCCACAGAACATGACGATTGGTGATCGCCTGCTTTAACTTCGCGTCATAGTACCCGAAGCGCTGCTCGAAACCTGCCTGCCAGTTGCCGCGCCGCCACATCCGCCAGAAATAGTACGGAGACGACAGAACGAACAATACCATGAATAAAATGTTGTAAAGCGTGCGCACCCGGACTTTGCCTGTCGGTTTGAATGAGTATCTTTGAGAATTTTCACCCTCGTGCAAAGCAATTTCTCATCCCAGCCAGCTCCGGAACCACAACCACCGCACCAACAGCAACACCGGAACCATAAACGGAAGGGTCAACCGGAATACGCAACCCAAAAGTCTGCGACAGAAGGGCCGCCTCTGCCGGCTCAAAGACCAAGTGCTGAGAAGGGAAGAGGAGCCAAGCCATCCCAGATCCAAGTGCCCAGTCTGTTCTAACGGAAAAAAATCAACCAAACGATAACGAGCAAAGGCAACATCACCGGCATCGTCCATTTAAAAATGTAACCCATGAAGCTGGGCAGCGGCAGACGTTGCCGTTCGGCGATGGCTTTGACCATGAAATTCGGCCCGTTGCCGATATAGGTGCATCCGCCAAAGAAGACGGCCGCAATACTCAGTGCGGCCAAAGAATGGTTGAGGGGGCCTTGGGCAAGAATCCGGTCCATTTCGACCGGATGCCCCAGCGTCTGGCCTTGGGTGCCGAACAGGGCGGTGAGGACACTCAGGTAGGTCGGCGCATTGTCCAACACGCTCGAAAGCGTGCCAGAAGCCCAATAAACAAGCACCGGCGACGGATCAGCGCCAAGCACCGCCCGGGCGTTGGCCTGCAGCCAGTCCAGGGCGGGCATCATCGTGGCAAATATTCCCAGAAACAAAACGGCCACTTCCCGGATCGGATGAAAATCAAAGCGGTTGGCTTTATGCACCCATTGGGCGGTGCTGAAGTAAGAGGCGACGGCAGCGGCGAGCATCAGTCCTTCGCGCAGAAAGAGCGGCCGCGAAGCAAAGACAGCCGCCAGGATGACAGCCAAAAAAAACAAGTTCCAAAGCCCCTCCACGCGCCAAACGCCGGGCGATCCGGGTGGGGGCAGCGGGGGAGCGAGGCGGCAACTGCGGCGGTCCACGAAATAAAATACCACGAGCAAAAACGCGACCCCGCACAG
The DNA here is from genome assembly GCA_050013175.1 of Verrucomicrobiota bacterium. Lineage (GTDB taxonomy): Bacteria > Verrucomicrobiota > Verrucomicrobiia > Limisphaerales > BOG-1460 > BOG-1460. The sequence goes on along the minus strand of JBEKFT010000440.1, from coordinate 1,192 downwards.
CCACATCGGCCAGCAGTGTTCCGCTACCCACCAGAACGGAACACCCATCAGGCAGCCCAGATAAAGCGGGGGATTGCCGAAGGCGGTCAGGCAACCGCCAACGTTGGAAACGATGAAGATAAAGAAAACCGCATGGTGGCTGCGGAGGCGACGGTCGTTGAAGCGCAGCCAGGGCCGGATCAACAGCAGTGACGCGCCGACGGTTCCCAGCAGATTGGCCAGCAACGCGCCCACCAGCAGGAAAAGGACGTTGGTCAGCGGCGTGGCTTCGCCCTTCACCTGGATGTGAATTCCGCCCGAAACCACGAACAGGGAACCCATCAACGCAATGAAGCTGGCGTATTCGTGCGCCGCATCCAAAACCCGGCCATAGGCCTGAAGCCCGAAAACATAGTAAGTCAGCGTGACTGCTCCCAGCCCAAAGGCCGCCTTCGCATAGTGCTTCAACCACCACCCCGGAAAAAGAACCGGGCCGACCGCAATGGCCGCCAACAGAACGCCGAAAGGCGCGATCATCCATGGATTTGGCTGGAGGACGGTGGAATCCATGCCGCGGCAAACTAGAACGCCGGACGACCGTGTCAAACCCAATCGCGCCTGGGAAAGCAAACGCCCTCCCGATGCTGACACCGGGAGGGCGTGATGACCTCAAAATCTGCGTGGCTACTTCATGTTGACCCGCACTTGTTCCGCCGTCGAACTTTCTTCCGGAATACGCATCGCGTAGAACGAGCGATAAACAAAGACCAGCGCCACCAGGAAGAAGAATGCGCCGATGGCGGTCTTCACATTCTGGTTCGTCATGGTCACGGCGATTTCCACCGCAAGAAGGCCGAACAACGTGGTGAACTTGATCACCGGATTCAACGCCACGGACGAGGTATCCTTGAAGGGATCGCCCACGGTGTCGCCAACGACCGTGGCGGCATGCAGATCCGTGCCCTTCTGACGGAGGTCAACCTCCACAATTTTCTTGGCATTGTCCCACGCGCCGCCGGCGTTGGCCATGAAGATGGCCTGGAACAGACCGAAAAACGCGATGCCGATCAAGTAGCCGATGAAGAAATAAGGGTTGAAGAACGGCAGCGCCAGCGCGAAACAGAACACCACGATAAAGATGTTCCACATGCCCTTCTGCGCATACGCGGTGCAGATGCGCACGACTTCCTTGCTGTCCTTTTCCGACGCGGTG
>JBEKFT010000439.1:0-3784 GCA_050013175.1 Verrucomicrobiota bacterium | reverse complement strand
CTTGAGCCGGAACTGGAGCCCATTCATCGCAGTTACTTGCGCCGCCAACTCCATCCGTTGATCCTCAGTTCCCCCTTTGCTTATCGTGCCTATCATAAGCCACTGGGATTCGCCGGTGATTATGAGGTGGTGGACATGATGTTCAGGCCGCCCTATGAAGGAGGCACACTGTTCGCTAAAGTAATGAATGTTTGGCTGCTCGGCCAGGCACCCGCTCAAGCGCATCGCAACCGGGTAATGTATCTGAAACGCCGGCTCCTGGAAGAAGCCGCCCGCGCAAATGCTTTGCGCAAGGTGGCGCGCGTTTTCAACCTGTGTTGCGGCCCGGCAGTCGAAGTGCAGCAGTTTCTGCAGGAGTATGGCTCAGTCGATCAGGTGCACATGACGCTGCTGGATTTCAGTGAAGAAGCCCTCCAATATCTAAGACGCATATTGGCCGACATGGACAAGGCGCGCGGCTACCACGCTCCAATACAGTTGCTCAAAAAGACCGTTCACCAGGTACTCAAAGAATCCTGGAAATCAGTCGTTCGATCGCCAAACGAACAGTATGACTTCGTGTATTGCGCCGGCCTGTTTGATTACATGTCCAATCAAGTATGCAAACGGCTCATGAATACGCTTTACGATATGCTCGCCCCCGGCGGCCTCCTGCTGGGCAGCAACTTGAGCGCTGTTATGAACAGTTCACACCCATTCCGCTATTCGATGGAGTACCTGCTGGACTGGCACTTGATTTACCGCGACAGACAGCAATTGTCTGCGCTGGCTCCTGACAAGGCGCCGCCGGACAGTGTCACGATAACTGCCGAAAACACAGGTGTGAATGTATTCATCGAGGTGCGAAAGCCCACAAATGCCTGAAATGCTCTCCAGTCCAGTCGAAATACGACAGGCGTTCGTCAAGTACGACCGGCAGGTCATTATCAACAACGTCAAGGTGGGATGCCTGGTCGGGGTCCTGCTCATGCCCGTTGGCACGATTCTGGATTATTTTGTTTACCGCCAGGACTTGTTGCATTTTCTGAAGCTGCGTCTGCTGTGTTCTTTGTTGATCGCTGTCTTCTGGGGTATTGTAGTCACATCTTTCGGACACAAACACCCTCGCAAACTCGGCGTTCTGCTGGCCATGTTTCCCTCCTTGTTCATTTCATGGATGATTTACGCCACAGAAGGGTCCCGGTCGCCCTACTACGCAGGACTGAATCTCGTGTTGCTCCTGATCGGCTTCGTCTTGTATTGGACCCTCACCGAAAGTTTGGTTGCAGTCTCTCTGGTCATGCTCATGTACATCATCGCCTGTGCATTGCACGGCGGCATTTCCAGGGTGGCTTTTGCCAACAACCTCTACTTCCTGGCACTGACCGGGGTGATTGTTGTGACGGGAAGCTATGTGCACAGCCGGTGGCGCTTCCGGGAATTTGTCCTTCGGTATGAATTGGACCAGAACCGCAAGGCACTGGAGGAAAGCAACCAGAAGTTGAAGGAATTGGACCAGATCAAAAGCCGTTTCTTCGCCAACATCAGCCATGAATTGCGCACGCCCCTGACGCTGCTGCTCGCGCCCCTGGAAACCTTGCTCCGCCGGTTCAATCGCTCGCTGGACCAGGAAACGAGGGAGCTGCTGACGACGATGCATGCCAACGGCATGCGGCTGCTCAAGCTGATCAACGACCTGCTCGCCCTCGTCCGCCTGGAGTCCGGACGCATGGAAGTCAGACAGGAGCCGGTCGAGGTCGCGGAGTTCGTCAAGGGCCTGGCCAGCGCCGCACGACAGGTTGCCGACGACAAGCGGCTCAAGCTGGAAACCTATGTGGACCCCGGGTTGGACACGGTTCTCGCCGATCGCGACAAGCTCGAAAAGATTCTGCTGAACCTCATTTTCAACGCGCTCAAGTTTACTCCCTCCGGCGGGCGGGTCTCGCTGCGGGCGGAGAAACAGAACGAAGAACTTGTCCTCACCGTTGCCGATACCGGCATGGGAATCTCCGAAAAAAACCTGCCCTTCGTATTCGACCGCTTCTGGCAGGCGGATGGTTCCTCCAAACGCAAATACCAGGGCGTCGGAATCGGATTGGCCCTGGTCAAGGAATTGACCGAGGTCCAGGCCGGAAAAGTCGATGTCCAAAGCCAGGAAGGCAAGGGCACCACCTTCACTGTGCGGCTCCCGTACCGCAAGGCCGACCCGGCGGCAAAGCCGGAACCCCAGGAATCCGTCGAGGTCGCCGCCCCCGCTTCAACCGGCACGGTGTCGTCCGAAGAATGGCTCGCCAGCCTGTATCGGCGCGCGGAACTCTTCCCCGCCATGACCGCGCTGCAGGACTCGCTCAAACCGGTCGAGGTCTCGCACAACGGCAATCGGCCCAAAGCCCTCGTGGCCGATGACGAACCGGACATGCTGCGCTTTCTCAAATCGCAACTGAGCGCCCATTACGAGGTGATCGAAGCCGTGGACGGCCAGCAGGCCATCGAAAAGGCCGGCCAGTTCCTGCCGGACGTCATCCTGCTGGACATGATGATGCCCGAAAAGGACGGCCTCCAGGCCTGCCGCGAAATCCGGGAGCGGACATCGACGCAGAGCATCCCGATCATCCTGCTGACGGCGCGCGCGGACGAAGAGACGAAGCTGGCCGCGCTGGGGGCGGGCGCAAGCGACTTCCTGGCCAAGCCCTTCTCGACCACCGAACTGCACGTGCGCATCAAAAACCTGGTCGAGTCGCACCAGTACCAGCGCAAGGTCTCCAAACAAAACCTGGTCCTCGAGTCCACCATCGAGCAGCTCAAGGAAACCGAAATGCAACTGGTCCAGACCGAAAAACTGGCGTCGCTCGGACGCATGAGCGCAGGCATCATCCACGAGATCAACAACCCCCTCAACTTCGCCACCACCGGCCTGTTCACCTTGCGCAACAAGGGAAAACACCTTACCGCGGAGCACCGGGAGGAGTACGCCGAGATCTTGAACGACGTCGAGGAGGGCATCAAGCGGGTGAAGATAATCGTCTCGGACTTGCGCATGTTTACGCATCCGGATACCGAGAGCCGCGATCAGGTGGAAGTGGCCGAGGTCGTGGGCGCGGCATTGCGCTTCCTCAGCAACGAGTGGAAGGACCGGGTACGGATCGAGAAGAACATCGCCGAACACCAGACGATCTGGGCGAACAAGAACAAATTGATCCACGTCCTCACGAACCTGCTGCAAAACTCGATCGATGCCTTCAAGAACAAGTCGTTCCAGGATGAAAAACCAACGATCTGGATCGATGGCCGGATCGTCAACGGCAGCAGCCTGCTGTCGGTTCGCGACAATGGCGCCGGCATCGCCCAGAAGGACCTGGACAAGATTTTCGACCCGTTCTTCACCACAAAGGACGTGGGCGAGGGGATGGGCCTGGGCCTGAGCATCTGCTACCGCATCGTGCAGGAATACGACGGACGGATTCTGGTGAAGACCGAGCCCGGAAAGTTCTGCGAGTTTACACTGGAATTTCCCGTGAAAGGGTGAGATTAGAAGGAGCAACAAAGCCGAGTTGATATGGAAAATCCTTACGATTACAGGAAATTTGCAATCCTCTACGTGGATGATGAGGAGAAGTCCTTGAAATACTTCGCGCGCGCTTTCGAGGACCAGTTTCGGATTCTCACGGCGGTCAACGCCCAGGAAGGCCTCAAGCTGCTCGAACAGCACGGGGCGGAGATCGGCGTGCTGATGACCGACCAGCGCATGCCCGGTGAAAAGGGCGTCTGGCTGCTCGAAAAGGCGCGCCAGCTTCATCCCCACATC
>JBEKFT010000438.1:0-5920 GCA_050013175.1 Verrucomicrobiota bacterium | reverse complement strand
TCCAGATTGGCGGATCGAAGCCCTTCAATTTCTCGATTTGATGAAACAAATGAGACCCCAAATGCAATCAATTCAACACCAAGTCCAATGACCACCATCTTCCAGAAGTGTTCCTTCCATCGCTTTTGTTTGGTTTCTCCAATATACAGGATGCTCTTAATGCCTTCCTTGAAGTGGTGGTGGTCAACCCATCCTTCTCCCCAACAACCGACACCGATAACAATGATGCTTAAAGATTCCACAAGCTCCCAAAACCAAAGCCAATCGGGAGAGGATATCGTAGTCAATATGGATGCTAGCATTCGTTTCGTCTATTTCTCAGCCGCATGTTCGATTGTTACCGGAATCATACTCACAATCTGGGGCATCTTTGGACGTAGAAGTGATCGCAGATATTGACATCCCGAAAATGCGTGCAATTTTCCAAATCAGGGTGCGTAAGTTGACGGGCAAACCCGCGTTCCTTACAATCGCGGATTGCGGGTCCGGGGCTCTTCCGTGAACGAGGTTCAAACGGGCAGGTATTCACACGCCTGAAATTCATCACAAAAGCTGCCGCCCGCCCAAAACCAACAGGTCGGAAAATTGCGTCGCCTGAAGGTTGTTGTATTCGGCTTGCAACAGCGTCCTAATGCTGCGTGAAGGCTGGGACGTACAAGGCGTCACCGTGATTGTCGGGCTGCGGCCCTACACTTCCAAGGCCAACATCCTGCCGGAGCAAACCGTCGGACGTGGCTTGCGGTTGATGTTTCGGGGGACCGGCTCTGGTTACATTGAGCATGTGGACGTGATTGGCAATAACACGTTCATTGAGTTTGTGGAGCAGTTGGAACGGGAAGAAGAATTGCAGTTGGAGACTTTTGAGGTTGGCAAGGAAAAGGTGGTGATTGTCACCATCGCCCCGGACGAAAAGAAAAAGGACAAGGACATTCCCATTCCGGTTTTAAGCCCAGTCCTGACCCGCAAGAAATCGCTGGCGGAAGAAATTGCCGAGATGGACGTGAACAAATTTAAGTGCCCGGTCTTGCCCCGCAAACAGGATGACGCAGCGGCCAAGAAATTCCGCTATGAGGGTTACGACATCATCACGCTGCAAAAAATGGTGGAGCGGGAGTACACAATCCCACAGCCGCAGACAACGGTGCGTGCCTTGTCCAAATCCTTCTTGGACACGTCACCGGAATCCCGGTCTAATAAAGGCGACCGAGGCAGCCAGGGCGATTCGGGCCAAGCTTGCTGTCCCACAGTTCAAAGACGCCGGAAGCAAGCCGACCGATTTCAACGATCTCCACCAGACGGAAGGACTGGGCACCGTGAAAACTCAAATTGAAGCCGCAATTCTGCCGATAGAATCAGACGAGGAGTGGATTGCGCGATTGGCAAATCTTGCTCCCACCGAATATGAACGAGTCCGCAAGGGTGAAGCCGAGCGACACAACTGGCGCGTCAAATTGCTTGACGCTGAAGTTGCGAAGCACCGCCCCCAATCACTGGCCCAATCGTCGCCGAAAAAGGATGAGGTTGAACCGTGGCCCGATCCTGTGGACGGTCCTGCCTTACTGAGCGAAATCCGTGAGGTTTACCAACGTTTCGTCGTCATGCCACCTTATGCCGCAGATGCCCTTGCGCTCTACACATTGAACAGTTACGTCGCAGCCGAGTGCTTCTATTACTGCCCGATTGTCCTTGTCGTCTCACCGGAGCATGAATGCGGCAAGGGACGAGTGCTGGATGTGGCACAAGCTCTTTGTCGAAACACTTTTAGAACAGCCAATACCAGCGCCCCCGTCCTGTATCGCCTTGTTGGTGATTGCGAAGGCCGCACCACCTTGCTGGTTGATGAAATGGACTCTCAGCCGGATGAGCAGCGGGCGGCAATCGGGAACGTGCTCAAGAGCGGGTTTGAAAAATCCGGCAAAAGTCACCGACTTGAAAAAGACGGGGACAAGATGAAGATGGTGGAGTTCTCAACCTACTGTCCCAAAATCTGCGCTGCCATCAGCATCGAAAGCTTTGACCGCCCGACCGTCAGCCGCTCCATCATCATCCGCATGAAGAAGAAAACGCGGGCCGAAAGAGTGAGCAAATTTAGGCGGTACGACGGAACAGATATTCGCCGGAAGTGTCTGCGCTGGGCAATGGACAATGCCGAGCGGTTGCGCTCAATGCCGATTGTGCAATTTCCGGATGAAATGTGCAGTGACCGCCAAGAAGACATCTGGGAGCCCCTGATATGGATTGCTCAGCTATGCGACCCGGATTGGACGACTCGCACCTGGCGAGCGTGCGCTGGTCTGACTGGCGGCAACCGTCCTGCCGCCGAGGATACCAAACACTCGGTCCTCCGACTCTGTTGCGAATACGCCGCTCGTCACGTTTGTGATCATGTTCGGTCTCAGGAATTGGTTGCACACTTGAACGGACTGGAGGACGTGGATATCAAAGACTGGCGCAAGGGACAAGGGATCAGCCAGGCCAAGCTCGCCGCAATTCTGAGCGGATATGAAATTTACCCGACACAATTCCACGCTGACGGCAAGGTTGTACGTGGCTACAGCCGAACAACCTTTCAGGACGCGGCGGAACGATACCTTGGGCAAGACCAGCCACTTCAGGGTGCTACAGTGCTACAAAATCAATGTTTACAGGGCAACGATGAGCATTTCCAGAGTGCTACCGTTGCGAATAGTAGCGGTTTGGAAAAGGCGATAATCCCCAAGCAGGCGTGCGGATGTAGCACTGTAGCACCCTCAAAGCCCGAACCCGTCCCGGCAGAGCTTGTTGAGGCCGACCTGATATGAACGCGCATGACCTTTACATCGAAGCGGCCCGGCGCGGGCTGCGCCTTGAACCGGAAGGCGAGTTCCTGGCGGTGCGCCCAAAAGGGAAATGCCCGCCTGACTTCGCCGAAACCCTGCGGCAAAACAAGGCAGAGCTGCTGGACTGGCTCTCCAGCCCAACCTGCCCGGGTTGGCAGACTGTACCGCCTGATGGCTTACCGCTTTTGAAACTGGAACCGTGCCCGACCCCAATTGACCAAGCGCGCATTTTTGGTTTTCTGATTAGGCAGACGGGCGATAAGCCCGGGATGCTGACGGCATGGCTGGTCAGACGCGAAAATGCATACTATTGCGGGCCGGGCGGGAAGTGGAATTGTGGTTCGATCTCTTATGCTGCGGCCCGGGATGCGGCTTGCTGGCAATTGAATCGCAGCGAGCAGGATGTTTGGGACTTTTTGGCCACCTTTGACGGGGGAGCTGAGAGCAACAATGAGCATACCGCATGAAACCTGGAGAAAGTGCCGGGAGGATTATATCACCGGTCAAGGCAGTTTTGCGAAGCTGGCGGCCAAGCACGGCCTGAACCTTGGCACGGTCGAAAAATGCGCCAAGCGCGAAGGCTGGAAGGATTTGCGAAGTGAATTTGAGGCCCGACAGCGGGACAAGTTGTTACCGCCTGCGCCGCCCGCCCCACCGGCTCCGATTGGCCCACCGACGCCGGAAAATGAACTGGAAAAGCAGTTGCAGCAGCTTGTGGCACACCGAGACCGTCTTGACGCCATGATTGCGGCGGAAACGGACCCGGTGAAACTGGACAGGTTAAGCTCGGCCCGATCCCGGGTATTTGAGCAGTGGCGCATTCTGGCCAACGTTCCGCTTCCAGGTTCACGCAAGCCACAGAAGGAACGACGGGGGCTGGCGATCCGGGACCTTCCCGAACCAATCCCGGCAGAACAGGCAACAGAACCGCAACCAGTGCCAACACCTTGAACTATGAGTGCCACAACCGATTCGATCCCCTTTGAGCTGAGGCAACTCGCTACACTGGACGAGCAAATAGCCCGTGTGCTGGCTTGGGCCAAACGACCCGGCATGTCAGACAAAGAACTCCGGAATTTGTGCCGGGCGCTGTTTCACTTGCTCCGTTGCCGCCAAATGGCGCTGGCCTGGTGCGATGCGCAGGATGTCGATGATGCTTGATTAGCTTTGAAGGCCGTCGTTCCATGAGCAGCGTCCCGGAGATACAAATCACCAGAACTATGAACCTAAAAATTGACCTCAAAAGTGCTGCGTGTGGATTATGCCTCGGTATTTTAGCCTTGGCTGTAGTTGCAGCAGCGGAAGCTCCGACAAGCCAAATCGGAAGATACCAAATCGCCGGATCACTGAATTACTTCCTGATCGTTGACACTACGACCGGGAAGGTATGGACCGGAAACTTCCCGTCAAACGGGAGCCGCCCAGCAGACCCGGATTTCTTTTCTCCAAAGAATTAGGGCACCCCGAGCCCCAAGACACTGCCGATTTGCCGCAAATCAGCAGCTGAGTCCGCCGCCGCAAACATAGGGCGAGACGGTAGTCGTGTTGCAGCAACGGGTGTGTGGGCGTGCCAGATTCCCTAGAATTGACATCACTGCGCGAGACGCATTACTTGCGGACTTAACGGAAAAAGGGCTGCGGGAAATTTGCTACACTTTCTGCTACACTTTGACCCGTGCAATCGAAACATGCAATTGACAGGGTTGACGCGCATTTGGATCAATAGAATCAGCGGTTTTCAGATTGTTTAGGTAACCTTGGGGGACCCTGTGAAATCGCCGAAAGTGAAAACCTGAATCTAGCGCGTCTGCCAATTCCGCCACACGGGCATTGTTGATAAACGCCAATGATTATGCCCGAGTCCGGGCCAACGGCAAGCCGATTCGGGAGTGCCCTCGTTTGAATTGATGTGCATCCCGTTGGACGGGAGAGCAGAGAAATTCGCGCTCATTCGCGTAATTCGCGGACAAACTCTTGTTTCTGTAATCCGCTAATTTCGCGAATGGCCGCGAATTGAGAGGGAACCAAAACAATGGGATGGTCTTCTGCAAATCAGGGCACTGCCGCCGATTCGGGAGAGTCTCAAGACGACGGCCTGGGATTCCGAAGCTGCTGGCCGGAACGTTTCTTGGGCGGGAATGGGCTTTTCTTCCAAAGAATGGGCGAAAGCCGTAAGGTTTGAGAAATGAAGGATCTGAACAGGAAAGCATTCGGCGGGCTCCTGCTCCTTTTGATCAGCCTGGCAGTGTTTCTGTTCCTTCCGGCGTGGACCCTCGACTACTGGCAAGCGTGGGTTTTTCTGGCCGTGTATTCCCTATCGACGCTGGCGATCACGCTCTATTTCATGAAAATGGATCCGAAGCTGTTGGAGCGGCGGGTCATCATGGGCGGCGAGAAGCAGAGGAGCCAGAAAATCATAAAATGCTTCCTGGTGCTGACATTTGTCGCCGTGATCGTCTTTCCCGCAATCGACCATCGCTTCGCGTGGTCTGCGGTGCCGCCACCTGTGGTCGTGGCGGGAGAGGCCCTGGTCGTACTCGGGTTCGTCATCATGTTTTTCGTGTTCAAAGAAAACCCCTTCACCTCCAGGATTATCGAAGTCGAGGCTGAGCAGAAGGTCATAGCGACTGGACCCTACGCGGTTGTGCGTCACCCGATGTATGCCGGATCACTTGTCATGCTTTCGGGCGTGCCTCCCGCCCTCGGCTCGTGGTGGGGATTGTTCACGATCATTCCGATCACGCTTGTGATCGTATGGAGGCTTCTTGACGAGGAAGCATTTCTGATAAAGAACCTGCCGGGCTATTCAGAGTATCGAACCAGGGTGCGGCACCGCCTGGTCCCGCTCATTTGGTAAGCCTGTTTGGATGCGGTTGACAATGCCGGTTCGGACGACTTGGATGGTAACATGCCCCGGACAACTCAGCGGGTGGCCGGCGAGGATGTTGATGCCCGGCCGTGAGGATGAATTGAGCGGGCGATTGACTTCCGACGCGATTGCTTGCGGTTTTCGCGCCCGGCCGCTAGGCTCGCAGACGAACGTGAAGGACAGGAAGAGCATGACGCATCAGAGAGTGAATTTGAACTCAATCCCATTTCTT
>JBEKFT010000437.1:0-4512 GCA_050013175.1 Verrucomicrobiota bacterium | reverse complement strand
GGACTGGATGAAGACCCTGCCCATATCGTTGCTGGCGGACGATGAATTGGCCATCGTATTGGCCAGCCAGTTTAAATCCGACGCGCCTTTATCAGTAGAACTCGCGTATGAGGTTGCCTCGCGCGACTTCGCATCGCGTCGAAGCGTGGTGGTTTCGAGGGTTAATGAAGAATTCAGGGAGCTTTTTGCCAAGCGCTATCTGGAAGCCTTTCCCGGCGGCATGAAGCTGAATTGCTCGAAACGAAACGCGCGGCTTTTTTATCGACCCGCCAGCCCGACGCTTTTGTATGGGTTGCGAAACGGTCTTTCAATCGAGATTCCTGACGTGCTGGGCTCGACCGGCCAGTTTAGACCACTTTCGGCCACGTGGAATGCTTGTGTCGAGGACCTGGCAGGTTACAGCCGAGCCCGGTTCAAGACCGGAAGTTCGTCCAAGAACCTTAAGGCATATTTGGCCTTACCTGAAGAATTGAAACCCAGCGTCCCACACCCGTTAGCGAAGCAGTGGGAGGGGCTTTTGAGCGAGGGCCGCACCTGCAAAGATTGCACATTCATTGACGTTGGCAGTGCAGCACATCTGATCGATGTTCCCCAGCGCGAGAAGTTGACCCCGGGGCAAAGTCGAGATCTGGCCCAGACAATCGAATCGTTGGGCTTTGTCGTTGAACCCGACGCGCGACATGAGTCCGCATACGCGTGGGATCAGGAATTAGCGGTATTCAAGCCCATCGGCGCCAAGGTAACGCCACCATCGCAAAATTATCTAGGCGCCTCGGTTCTTCTCAAACTCTGCGTGCTGGTCGCTGGCGCTGATGGACATGTGGCACCCGAGGAACTCGATGTATCCCGCAGATTCGTTGAAACGAAACTCTCGCTCAGTTCAGAAGACCATCGGAGATTGGAAGCTCTCGAACAAGTTCTGGTTGCGGACCCGAACAGGGTAAGCGGTTCGCTCGCCCGCATCGCGAAACCGGTGCCCAAAGAGCAGCGAGAACTTATCTGTGAGGTTCTGGTCTACGTGGCGGCGGCAGACAGCGTAGTTACCAAGGACGAAATCCGTGCTCTGGAACGAATTTTCCGAGCGTTCGAACTTCCATTGGAAAAATTGGAAAACCACCTCAAGTCCCTTGGTCCTGAATTTGGTGAAGTTACCATACAGAATGCGGGAGACCGGACGCCCGGCGAGCCAATTCCCAGACCCGGCCAACCATTCAGGATCGACATGTCACGTGTCGACCGCATTGCGCAGGAGACATCCGAAGTGGTCGGCATTTTGTCGAAAGTTATGACCGAAGAGGAACCGGAGAGTGCGGAGCCGACGCGAAATGAGGAATCTTTGGCACCAAAGGTTTCGACAGCTCCATTGGTTCCGCAACTAAAGGAACCAGGGCGCGCCGCGCCCGAATGGCTCAAATCTTTGGAATCCAAGTATCAACCGGTTTTGTTGCACTTGTTGGAGCGAGTTTCATGGTCGCGCACGGAATTTGACGAGTTGGCGAAGAAATCCGGGCTGATGCCGCTAGATGCATTTGATGCGATCAACGGATGGGCCGACGAGAAACTTGGTGATTTTCTCCTGGAAGGCGAGGATACTATTTCGATTCGCAAACAATTGATTCCATGAACGAAATTAAACGCCGCGAACGCGATGCCATACTTCAGTCCCTGCAAGCGGGCCTGGTCCCAAGATTGGGTCTGCACCTGATTCAGGTTGGGCGAAAGCAGGAGGTGGAAGCGATGCTCGCCGATTTGGACCGCATTGAACAAGGTGGGGCAGCGTTTCGAATCGTCGTAGGACGCTTTGGAAGCGGCAAGAGTTTCTTTATGAATCTGGTCCGCAACCTAGCGCTTCAGAAGCGCATGATAGTTGTTCAAGCAGACATGTCCATGGAGCGGCGGCTACAGGCTTCTGGCGGAGAAGCCCGTGCACTGTATTCCGAACTCGTCAAAAATCTTGCAACCAAGAACAAACCCGATGGCGGTGCTTTGCGGAATTTATGCGAGGGTTGGATTTCGACGATTCAATACGAAGTCACACAGGCGGGAGGCAAGGAGGAAGACGTCAAGAAGCGAATATACGAAGATTTGAAAAGCCTGCAGGATCATGTCGGCGGATTCGAGTTCACCGAAGTGCTGGCCAAATACTACGAGGGTTACGCTTCCGGAAATGATGCCCTGCAAGGCGCCGCGCTGCGATGGCTGCGGGCCGAATACACAACGAAGACCGAAGCCCGCCAAGACCTCGGTGTGCGCCGCATCATCGATGATGAGAACTTCTACGACAGCCTGAAGTTGCTATCCGCATTCTGTCTCAAGGCGGGGCATGCGGGGTTGTTGGTGAATCTTGATGAGATGGTTGTGTTGTCTCACCGCTTGCCAAGTGCTCGCGCACGCCAAACAAATTATGAGTCCCTGCTGACCATATTGAATGACTGCCTCCAAGGCAGCGTGCGCGGATTGGGTTTCATGTTGGCAGGCACAGATGAGTGTCTGGAGGACAAACGCCGTGGGCTATACAGCTACGAAGCGCTCCGATCACGCCTGGCAGAGAACCGATTCGTTGGCGATGGCGTGGTTGATTTTTCCGGGCCGGTTGTTCGGTTGCAGAATCTCGCGCCAGAAGAGTTGCTGGTGTTGCTCCGCAACGTTCGACATGTTCACGCCTTCGGTGACCCCACTAAATATATCGTGCCGGATGACGCATTGATTGCGGTGTTAAAAAAGGCCAACGAGGTATTGGGGGCTCAATATTACAAGACCCCGCGCGACATCGTCCGTTCGTTCGTCGGATTGTTGAATGTGCTGGAGCAAAATCCCGACCGCAAATGGCAGGACTTTTTGAACCAAGAGCTTGTCAAGCCGGCAGAGAAGCCACTATCGGTGGAGGAGGAAATCGCACGTGAGGGGCCAGTCGCGAACGACGGCAAGGAGGATTTGGCCAGTTTCAAACTCTGATGAGCAGCACCGCTTTCGACCTTCTTGAGCCAGAAGTACAAAAGGCTGTCTGGTCGATGGGTTGGAAAGAATTCCACCCCATCCAAGTTAAAGCCATTCACCAAGTGCTCGAACAGACGGGCCACTTGATCATCACGGCCCAAACCGCCGGAGGCAAAACGGAAGCGGCATTCCTTCCGATAATTTCCCGGCTGGCGGCCAATCCTAAAGCCTCAATTCAGGCACTCTATATCGGGCCTCTGAAAGCGCTCATCAACGATCAGTTTGAACGGTTAGAGAAGCTCTGCGGAACATTGGAAATTCCCGTCCATCGCTGGCACGGTGATGTAACCGCCGGTCGAAAAAAGGAAATGCGACAATCCCCCGCCGGAATTCTTCTAATCACACCAGAATCGCTGGAATCCAATTTCATCAACTACGGAAGTCAGGTTTCGAGAATTTACCGGTATCTTGAGTTTGTCGTAATAGATGAACTGCATTCGTTTTTAGACAACGTGCGAGGAGTCCATCTTCTCAGTCTGCTGGCACGCCTCCGCCAAGCCGCCGCATTGAATCCACGCATCATTGCCCTTTCCGCCACTTTAGGTGATCCCCAAGCGGGTTGCAGATTTCTTTCCCCCGATACACCGGATCAAGTCAGCTTGATTGACGACCCGAACTCCAAACGCGAGATCAGATTTGGCATCAGAGCACACCTACGCCGTGCGCTCAATGAGAGCGACAAATTGATCGAGCCGAGGCTCAAACCCGCGGACGCACTCCGGGTCGCGGAACGCCTTAATGTGAGGAACTTTCAGTCGGTGTCACCTTGCGACAGTGAGAGCTCTCCGGATTTAGCGCCATCTTTGCGGCAACCCGGGCGTGATCCGGATGACGAATTGGATGAGATAGCCGAAGACATCGTTCGCAATTTTGCGAGTTCAACCAATCTGGTATTTGTGAACGCGAAGAGCACAATTGAAAAACTAGCCGTCAAATTGCATGATCGGGTAAAGACAGAGAAGTTGGCCTCTGATCCGTTCGTAGTTCATCATGGTTCGATTTCCAAGGAACTGCGGGAAGAAGCCGAAATTCAACTCAAATCCCAGACACCAACAACTGCCATCTGTTCCAGCACCTTGGAGATGGGCATCGACATCGGACGGGTGCAGGCCATAGGCCAGGTGGACACGCCCTGGAGTGTTGCTTCGTTGGTTCAACGCCTCGGCCGATCCGGTCGGCGTGACGGTGATGCTGCGATAATGCGCCTCTACGTCCGGGAAACATCCCCCCATATTGGCACCACTCTCACCGATCTCTTGTATCCCGAGCTGCTGCGTGCTGTCGCACTAACAAGGCTGATGCTTGTGCATTGGCTAGAACCGCCCGACACCAACCGGATGCACCTCAGCACGCTAATTCATCAAGTGTTGAGTTGTTTGAAGCAGACTGGAGGCACGACGGCATCGCGACTTTTTGAAACCCTTGTTCAATTCGGCCCGTTCCGGCAAGTCAGCCGACAGACTTTCGTTGCGTTATTGAAAGAACTTGGCCAGAAGAAGGTGATTGAACAAGTTC
>JBEKFT010000436.1:0-3244 GCA_050013175.1 Verrucomicrobiota bacterium | reverse complement strand
ATAGGATGACGGCCGCGAGGGTTCAGGGATCGGGATCGTATAGGTGTAGAGGATACCGTTGACGTAAGGCGTCGGACTCAATGTGACGGGATCGAAGTTGCGGGTGATCACCACGTAGTTGGTGACCACGGGGGTGGTCGTGACGAGGCGGTTCATCAAAGTCCAGACGTAGCGCTCCGGGTCGGCCAATCCAACTTCCTCCATCAGCAGCCCCAGGCTCCACGTTTTCAGATCGTACAGGTCAAGAGCCGCCGCCTGCTCATTGATGCGCCGGGCGTCAAGGGGAAATTCGGTCAAATTCTTGCTCATCTGAGAGGCCGGCGGCAAAGCGTTCAGGATGGCAATGGCCTTGTTGACCTCCACGATGCCCCTGGCTCCAAAGTAATCCTGGAAGGCCTTGCTGAACCCGTAGGTGACCACCTTTTCGTTCCACCGATATCCCTCGCCGAGGTTCATCGGCCCGCCGATATCAACATTCCCGACGTTATAGCCAATGGCGGGAATCTCCCACGTGGCATAGGGGCCAAGCAGCGAGAAGCCGGAGGCGCAACCCACGACCCCGGCAACGGCCAGGGTCAAAACTGTTCGTTGAACAAATCGAATCATAAACTCATTGCCCTCCGGACTGGAGATACTGTTGGGCGAAAATGTCTGCGTCGAACCTGCCGACCGAAAGAACCGACGACGACCACAGAACCAGGAATCGGCTCGCGCCATCCGAGGTGACGACCGGTTGAACCTGTCGGCCCGCCACCGTGGTGTTGACATGCACGTCGTTGGTGAAGACCAGCGAGCCGCTGCCGGTGATGAACTGTCCGAATACGCCCTCCCACGGATCGACGACACCGGTGTCCGGGTCGGGCTGGCCGAGACTGGTCCAGACCGCCATGTAATTCGTGCCCAACGCGCTGATTCGGGGGCCGAACTGGTCCCCATAAGTGTATTGATTCAGCCGAAAAGGCGCTGTCGTGGGCGCTCCGGTCGCATCGAAGAACCGTCCGAACACATCCCAGCCATTCGTTGACGCACCCACGGAAGCGAGGTTGGTTGACGAGATTGTAGCTTGAGAATAGATCGGGACAGCCGGCAGTGTGGGGTTATCATTCTGACTCCAGGCCGCCGCGAAGCCGCCCAGCGGCGATCCCGCCACTGAGGGGTTGGCGCAGGTGTTGGTTGTGGTGGTATTGACGGGGAATTCATCGGCGACCGGGACGCCGGAGCCGGTAAAAAGCCGCGCATAGACGTCAATGGCGGTCGAAGAGCGCTGCAGCTCCGAAACCCAGGCGACCACGAAGTTTCCATTGGCGAGCGCCGCGAGGGCGGGGGTGCGCTGGTTGTTGAGGGTGTACTGGTTGACCTGGAATTCGGCGCCCAACGCCTTGCCGGCCGGCGAGAAAAGCCGCGCGAACACACCCTGCATGCTGCCGTCCTGCCCATCGCTGGCCCACACAATCACCACCGTGCCATTCGTGAGGGTCGCCACCTGGGGATTGATCTGATTGTACTTGGGATGGGCGCTGACGCGGACATCCTGTTTGACGAGGAATTTGCCGTCAGGACCGATGAAGCGGGCATAGATTTTCTGAAGGCCGTGCTTGCCGCCCTGCCAAACCACCACCGCCCCGCCACTGTTGAGCATCGCCACCTGCGGCTTTTCCTGGTCGCCGGTGGTGGCAGCCTTGGCGACGGAGCTGGCCAAAAAATTCGAGATGACCGTCAAACTGCCGTCCAGGCGCGCCGCGCGGATGCGCATC
Source organism: Verrucomicrobiota bacterium (assembly GCA_050013175.1). Lineage (GTDB taxonomy): Bacteria > Verrucomicrobiota > Verrucomicrobiia > Limisphaerales > BOG-1460 > BOG-1460. The sequence continues at coordinate 1,490 of JBEKFT010000436.1, read as the reverse complement.
CCGGTCTTAACCACCGAATTGTCCTGCCAGACCAGAATGCCTCCCGCCGGACCAATGGCTGCCGCAGGGAAGACCTGATCTCCGGGCAAAGCCCCGGCGATGGGATATTCGCCTCCGACCGGGGTGAAACTGGTTTGACCGAACACGACCGCGGGGCTTGCCACCACCAGCCACCAGCAGATCACCGTCTTCCGCGCGAACAACGACAATGACATAATCGAGTGAGGTAAACTTAACACGCTCCGAAACATTGTCCAAAACATGCTTTCGCCTTTCGGATCAAGGATTCAGGGAATCGAACTTTTGCGGCGGAGGCCCGCTCTGCGCAAACGGCAGTTCGTCATCCGTGTGCACCCGATTGCCGGCCGGATCGATGATGGAGGGAGTGACGAAGATGACCAGGTTTTTCTTCTGCGACACACTGGATTCGCTGCGGAACAGGCGTCCCACGATCGGCAGGTCGCCGAGGACCGGCACCTTGTCCTTCAAACGGGCGATGTTTTCCGAGATCAACCCGCCGAGCACGATCGTCTGGCCATCCCAGACAATGGCGCTGGTGGTGACCTCGCGCACCCGGAAATGCGGAAGGGGCAGTTGGGCGGTCAGCGGAAGACCAATGCTGCCGCCGATGGCTTGGGCCTGAACGACGAAGGCGCCAGGAGGATCATAGCCTATAAAATCCACCACGGTCGGAATCAACGTCATCTGGATGGTGTACCCATCCGCCGAAACGTAGGGGATCACGTCCAGGGTTGGGCCCAGAGGAACGGGGATGGTGGTGGGAGTGATGAAAAGGGCCCCCGGGTTGACGGTGGTGCCGGCGCCCACGCTGGCAGAGGTGCCGCCGCCGGTCGAGGAATTCGCGCTGGTGCCCGTGACAATCGTCTGCAGATCCACCACCTGAACCTGCGCCTGGCGTCCGCTCAAGGTGGTGACCTGGCCTTCATTCAGCAGGTCCGCGCCATCGCGCTGCTCGAGGGCGTGGAGCACCACCCGGAATTGGGGATCCGTGAGAATTCCAGACAGCGTGGCGATGGCTGGCGCGGCCGGAATCACGGTGCCGTTTCCGTTTCGCAAGCCGCTGGTCAGCAATTGATCGGATCCGGAAGGCGCGATACTCGTGCCGTTTGCCACGCTGCCCGGAAAGGTGCCTTCGGGATTGGCCAGCGTGGATTGACCGGTGTAGGTCGGAGCGGTCCCGCCTTGGGCTGCGATGGCGCCCCCGGACATGAGGAAATTGCCCAGATACCAGTCGAACCCGAGCGCCTTGCTGTCGTTCTGGGTCACCTCCACAAATTTCACCTTAATGTTCACCTCCGGCGGAGCGATGTTGAGCGTTTGAATCGCCGCTTCAACAAGGTCCAGTTCCTGTTGGGTGGCGCGCACCAGCAAGGTCCCTTCCCGGTCGTTGAAGAAAACGTTCTTCCCGTTCTGGGGGCTCAGATCCACGCCGACGGTCCGGAAGAAATTGATGACCGCATTTTGGACGG
>JBEKFT010000435.1:0-3474 GCA_050013175.1 Verrucomicrobiota bacterium | reverse complement strand
GCCGTGCATCCGTACGACACGCCCGAATTCATTGTGCTGGGCCTGGAGGGAGGGAACAGACGGTATCTGGCCTGGCTGAAGGCGGGTTGCCAGGCGCGATCGCCGGCGCCGAAGCCATCGCCGGCGACATAATCGCGCGGGAAGGAAATTGTGGTTGAACAACTCATTTCTGAGCGTAGATTCGAATCAGGTGAACAGCTGGTATGATTTGATTCCGGGACTTCTATTGTCGCTGCTCGGCGTTTCGTTGGCCGTCGGGATGGCCGTGGCCCTGTCCGTCCTGCGTGCGAGGCGGAACAGGCGTCCGCAGCATGCCCCCATCATCGCGGCGAACTTTGAGCCGGTTTATCCCTGTGTCCCCGTCCGCACCGGCTCCCTGCATCGCCCGGGATTGTGGATGGCGATCCGCAATCGGAACCTGCACTCCGTGCAAGCGGCGTTGGGGCTTCACAACCCAAAGCCTTGCACCTGGTTGGAAGGATTTACGGGGGAGCAAAGGCTTTTCATCTCGCCGCCCGTGAACGCGTGGATTCTGGTGGTTGGGTCGGATTTGCCCGATCCGAACGAGGATATCGATGTTTGTTTCCGCTTCCTGCTCGAATTAAGCCGCAAGCTGGGCCGGGTCCAGTTTTTCAGCGCGCACCGGGTATTGAACCATCACGCCTGGGTGCGCATGGAGGCCGGCCGGGTGGTCCGTGCCTACGCGTGGGCGGGGAAGACTCTCTGGAACCAAGGCATCAAGACCCGCGCTGAACTGGACCTCGGGTTGAAATGCTTCGGCTATCTGGAGGGCCCAGATCGGGCACGCCTCGGCCAGCCGGATGTCATCGCCGCGAACACCGACAAGGTCCCGTTGCTGGCGGCGCGGTGGAGTTTTGACCCTGCCGCCGTGGATGAGCGCATCCTGGAGCGGGCGTCCGGCATTGCCGGCAAGCCCTCCCGACTCTATTGACAGACGCAGCCTTCTTTGCAAAGACTGGGACAATCAATCCAGGAGAAAGTTATGTCGCTCGAACTCGAATTGCAAAAGTTCCCCAGGAAAATCGTCCTGAAGGACAAGTTTCAATGCACGCTGCGGCCGTTGCGGCGCGACGATGAAAAAAAATTCCACCAATTCTTCCTCGATGTCCCGGAACCGGAACGCATGTTCATCAAACATCGCGTCACCGAACCGGATGTCATCCATGACTGGTGCCAGAATATCGACCTGGGACGCAACTTTCCGCTCCTGGCGGTTGCGGACGGCAAGATTATCGCGGACGCGACGCTGCATCAGCAGTTGGGGGGCTGGAAGCGGCACATCGGACGCGTCAGCGTGCTCGTGCTTCCGCATTACCGCGGCCGCGGCCTCGCCCGGGCGCTGGTGACCGAAGTGGTCCAACTCGCGCGGAGTCTGAGCCTGGAACGGATCGAGGCCGAGTTCATCGGCGGACAGGAGGCTGCGATCAAAATGTTCGCAATGCTTGGGTTCAGCAATCTGCTCCGGCTCGAAGATTACGTGAAGGACATGCAGGCGACTTCGCACGACTACGTCCTCATGGGGCTGAACCTGAAGGTGGACGAGGAATACGCCGGAGTGGGAGGATGAGGAAAGGCAGACGGTTGAATGCAAAATGAAGAAATGACCTGCATGCCTCCCGAAACCTGCCCTAATTGCGGCGCCGACGTTCCGCCCAACGCCCCGGCGTGCCCGGAATGCGGCGCGGACGAAACGACCGGCTGGTCCGAGCGCGCTCGCGAGGACGACCTGGGTCTCCCGGACGACAGCTTCGACTACGAGGCTTTTGTGAAGCGCGAGTTCGGCGGAGAAAAACTCAGGCCGCACGGCATGCGCTGGTTTTGGTGGATTGTTGCGGTGCTGGTGTTGGGGGTATTTATGTGGTGCTGGATGAGGTGAGAAGGGGCAGGGAGTTGCGGCGTACCCGCTGCCGAGCAATTGGAAAAGGCACAGGAACCGGCCACACTCGAAGCACACCCGCTGGCACAGGCCATCAGCCGGGAGGAGGAAACCATCCTCTGGCGTTCGCTGGAACGCATTCCGGAAACCTATCGTGAACCGCTCATCCTGTTTTACCGCGAACACGAGTCCGTTGAACGAGTGGCGCAGGTGCTGGAATTGTCCGAGGAGGCTGTCCGGCAACGGCTCTCACGCGGGCGAAAGTTGTTGCACGAAGAGGTCGTGACTTTCGTGGAAGGTGCGTTGCGCCAGACTGCGCCGGGCCGGGCATTCTCCGGGGCGGTGCTCGCGGCGCTGCCGTTGGCAGCGGGCACGGCCGCAACGGCAGGTGTAGGCGCGGGACCAAAGGCACGGCGGCGGCAAAGTCGGGTTTTCTGGCGGCGTGGCTCCTGCCCCTGGCACCCTTCCTTGGAATCGCCGCGGGCGTGGGGGCACAATGGCTGATCATCCGCTCCAACACAACCGACCGGAAACACCGGGCCAGACAGATTGCGCGGGTCATTGTTGCGTGGATTATAGCGCTGGGAGGCGCCGTGGGCGGGGAGTCCGCCATGCATTCCCTCGGGCGGCACTTTGAGTGGAGCAGCCGAATCTATTTTACCGCGATGGTGAGCTTTTGGTGGTTCTATACCCTGCTCCTGCTCACCTGGTCCCTCTGGGTGGACAGCCGCATCGACCAACAGCATTACGTACCCGGCCAGATTCCGCAGACGGGCATGACGCCAATGAAGCCGAGCACGCTCGCGATGGTGGTGGCGGGCATGCATCTGATGATATTTTCGTGGCTGCTTTATCATGCGTGGAACGCAGAGGACCGCATGGGGGTCGGAATTATCGCAGGAACAATGCTGGTGCTGATTATCGCGGCTTTCTTCAATACTCGAAGCAGGACCGGGGCGGACGTCGGTCGGACGCTCGGCCGACACCTGGTTGTGGCTGCTGGAATAATTCTGGTGCTTTTGATTTTGCGAGCGGACGTGTGGGTGGCCTCCTGGTACGGAGTCAGCGTTGCCGAAGCGCATCGCCTGCAACCTATGTGGATTGTTCCCGTACTCAGCTTGGCCCTGTTGATTTGGGGTGTGGTAGTAGCTGTGGCTCTCACAAAATCAAAACCCCGCCAGCCGGAATGAATTCACGCAACGCCCCCACGCTACGCCCGTCTGGCAATTGCCTGGGCTACTTGCTTGAAATTCGTGAGGCGCCATTTTGCTCCGTTTCCCGCCAATAAAGCGCATTGCTGCAAGGCCGCCAGCGCACGCGGACTGTCAAGTTATTGAAACCAACACCGATTACGCCTTCCGTTCTGCATTCACCGGCTTGCGTTTTGTCCGAGCGCGGTCCAACTTTGGATTGTTAAGCCGCATTGTGCGTTTCATGCTCACACCATGAAACTTTTCGGGCTCAGACATTCTGCAGAACAGGTTGGCGGGATTGTGTTTTTTTGGGCGCATGCTCGACAAGATTCGCTTGCACGCTCAAGGTAAATTGCCAGCCGACTATAATCGTGGCACTGGTTT
>JBEKFT010000434.1:0-2986 GCA_050013175.1 Verrucomicrobiota bacterium | reverse complement strand
CAGCGCCGCCTTCTCCGCCTCCAACCCGGAACGCTGCCGGACCCGCGCGGCGAACGCCTCCCGCTCCTTCTCCAGCCCGCCGAACGCATCCAGGATGGCAAGCTGTTTGGAGGGATGCAACAGGGACTGGTGCTCGTGCGGGCCGTGGATATCGACGAGCCATTCGCCGATGCCCGCGAGGGCGGAGAGCGTCGCGGGCGAGCCGTTCACGAACTGCCGGCCGGCGCCGGATCGCGTGAAGCTGCGCTTGAGGACGAGATGGCCGTCGTCGCACGGCTCCAGTCCGTTCTCTTCGAGAAACGATTTCAAGGGCGCCTTCAGCCGACGCACGTCGAAGACCGCCTCCACCATGCAACCGTCGCAGCCCTCGCGGATTAGCGTGCGGTCGGCGCGCTCGCCCAGCGCGAGATTCAGGGCGCCGATGAGAATCGACTTGCCGGCGCCGGTTTCGCCAGTGATGACATTGCTGCCGGGCTGCAATTCCAGCGTGAGGTCGGCCACCAGGGCGAGGTTTTTGATGCGCAGCACGGTCAACATGGCTAGAGTGATCCGACTCAGTTGAGCGGATATGGAAACATTCGGCAAAAAGAATCTTTAAGCGTGTCCTTTTCTTTCATCTTCCTGGGGACGGGCACGTCCCAGGGCGTCCCGGTGATCGGCAAGGAATACCCGCCCGAATTTCTGGCCAACCCGAAGAACCATCGGACCCGGCCTTCCATCTATGTGGCGACAGAACAGGTGAAACTGGTCGTGGACACCACGCCGGAATTTCGCCTCCAGATGCTGCGTGAAAACATCCGGTGGCTGGACGCCGTGATTTTCACACACCCGCACGCAGACCACGTGATGGGGCTCGACGATTGCCGGCGCTTTTGCGATCTGCGAGGGGGGGCGGGGTTGCCGGTTTATGCGAATGCGTTGACGATGGAGGCTTTGGCTATCTGTTTGTCCAAAACGGGGATAAACGCCTGGCTTACATGAGCGACTGCAAAGAAGTTCCGCCGAACGTGGTTGATCGGGTGCGCGGCGTCGAAGTGGCCGTCCTGGACGCCTTGCGCCGGAGGCCGCATCCGGCCCACATGTGCCTGGACGAGGCGCTCACGGCGGCGCGCCGCATCGGGGCGGGGAAGACCTATTTCACCCACCTGACCCACGATTACGACCACGACGCGGCGCAGGCGGAACTTCCGGCCGGAGTGGAACTATCCTATGACGGACTCAAGGTGAGCTGCGCCGGGTGACACCCGCGACCGGGTCCCGGCGCGGCCAACCACGTTCAAATCATCGCATGAAAATAGTCTATGTCGTGTTCGCAATGCTGGCTCTGGCGGCCGCGGCCCCGTCGAGGGGAGCGGAATCCGGCAGCAATGTCATTGTGGTTTACAACTCCAACGTGCCGGAGTCGAAGGAAGTGGCCGAATACTACGCCCGGAGGCGAAACGTCCCGGACAACCAGATTTTCGGCTTCGCCCTCAGCTCCTCCCTGGAGATGTCGCGCGCGGAATACCGGGACTCTCTCCAAAAGCCGCTGGCCGCCGCGCTCGAGGAGAACAAACTCTGGCACATCGGTTCGAAAATCGTTCGGGCGACGAACGGCACGCCGGTGCGGGTCGAATGCAGGGTCAAGGAATCCAAAATCCGTTACGCGGTGCTCTGCTACGGCGTCCCCGTGCGCATCACGGAGGAACCGAACCTCAAGGAAGACGGCGACGACAAACAACGCCCGGAATTGCGCCGCAACGGGGCGGCGGTGGACACCGAACTGGCGCTTCTGCCGTGCATCGAGGAGAAGCTGCCCCTGGCCGGGCCGCTGCCAAACCCTCTCTTCGGGTCCACCAACGCAGCCGGGTTCGACCCAACCAATGGGGTTCTGATGGTCACGCGGCTGGACGGTCCGAGCGCGGAAATCGCCCGCGGCCTGGTGGACAAGGCGATCCAGGCGGAGACGGACGGCCTTTGGGGGCGCGGCTATTTCGACCTGCGCCACACGACCGACCCCGGTTACAAATCGGGTGACGACTGGATCCGTGGGGCGGCGGAGATCTGCCAGAAACTCGGATTTGAGACGGTTGTGGACGACAATCCCGAGACGTTTCCCGCGGCATTTCCGATGAGCCAGATTGCCGTGTATTGCGGCTGGTACGACGCCAACGTTTCGGGCCCTTTCACCCGGGCGCGCGTCGAATTCATGCCGGGAGCGTTCGCGTATCATCTGCATTCCTATAGCGCGGCGAATCTGCGCAGCACCACCCAGAATTGGGTCGGTCCGCTCCTGGCGAAGGGGGCGACGATCAGCATGGGATGCGTCGATGAACCCTACCTGGGTTGTACTCCACAGGTTGCCGTGTTCGTGGCCCGGTTCCTTTACGATCGCATGAGCTTCGGCGAAGCCGCCTATGCCGCCCAGCCGGTTCTCTCCTGGCAAATCACCATCGTGGGCGATCCCCTCTACCGTCCGTTCGAAAAATCCCTGCAACAACTGGGTCAGGAGCTGCAAGAGAAACACAGCAAACTGATTGAATGGGAACGTTTGCGGGTCGTGGACGTGAATCTGGCCCGCGGCGTGCCGCGGGCTGCCGTGGTCGGGCACCTCGAGCAACTGGCCGACACCACGAACAGCTCCGTGCTGACCGAAAAACTCGCCGATCTCTATGCTTCCCTGGGCAAACCGGAATCGGCGATCGAGACCTACGAAAAAGCGTTGCAACTCGACTCCTCACCGCAACAGCGCGTTCGACTCCGGTTCGAACTGGGGGACCAACTGGCGGCAGTGAACGAAAGCGAGGACAAGGACAAATACAAGGAGGCCATGGCGAATTACAAAGCCCTGCTGCAGGAGAACCCCGATTACCCGGACAAGGTCGGCATCTGCCATAAACTTCTGGAACTGGCGCAACGACTGGGCGATGAGGAAGCTGCAGCCGGATATCAGGCGGAGATTCTTCAGCTCACCCCGCCGGCGCCGGCGCCAAAGCAGCCGCCAATG
>JBEKFT010000433.1:0-2975 GCA_050013175.1 Verrucomicrobiota bacterium | reverse complement strand
AGAAGATCGACGCCTCGAACAACTAGAGATGATGGCGCTTTGAGCGCCTCACGATAACAAACAACCGCTTTGAGCGGTTCACGCTATCTCAAGCCTCCGGCTTTGCCGGAGGTCGCTGACTCATTTTCCATTTGCCATTTATCGGGCGAGGGAGGGCCAGCCATTATGAATTCGGATGAACTTTCAGACCGGCTTTGGCATTTCGCGGCACGGGTGGGGAAAGTGGTGGACGCGTTGCCTGAGAGCCGGCTCGGACGGCACGTGGCGGGTCAATTGGTGCGATGCGGCACTTCTGAACAATGAATAATGAGTAATCTGCAATGAACTCAGTTTCCAGATCAGCCTTTCCCAGCAAGCTCACCGGCGCCCAGGTGGCTGACATCATCGCCAGGGCATGCCCGGTCGAGAGCTGCCGCGGCAAGCGCGTCCTCCTGATCGTGCCGGACAACACGCGCACCGCGCCGGTCGGTCTGATCTTCAAAACGCTGCACCGGCAAATTGCCTCCGCAACCCATGCTTTCGACGTCCTCGTCGCCCTGGGCACGCACCCGCCGATGACGGAGGAGGCGATCAACCAGCGGCTGGAAATCTCCGCCGCCGAGCGGCGGCGGAGTTATGGCGACGTGCATTTTTTCAATCACGAATGGGACAATCCCGCCGGCCTGAAGGAAATCGGCGTCATCCCGGCGGAGGACATCAGTGAATTGACCGGCGGGTTGTTCTCGATGGACGTGCCGGTCGAAATCAACAAGCTTGTTTTCAATTACGACAGGATCCTCCTCATCGGTCCCGTGTTTCCGCATGAAGTCGTCGGATTTTCCGGCGGCAACAAATACCTTTTCCCGGGCGTCGGCGGCCCGAAGATTTTGAATTTCTTTCACTGGCTCGGCGCCGTCTGCACCAACCCGATGATCATCGGGAACAAGTGGACGCCGGTCCGAAAAGTCGTGGACAGGGCCGGCGCGATGGTGGCCGTGGACAAACTGTGTTTTGCCATGGTGGTGGCGCCCGACAAGTCGCTGGTCGGACTTTTCGCCGGCACCCCCGAAGGCGCGTGGGCCGACGCGAGCGAATTGTCCGGGAAAGTCCACGTTACACGCAAGCCGCACCCGTTCAAAACGGTGCTTTCGTGCGCCCCGCCGATGTATGACGAAATGTGGGTCGCCGGCAAATGCATGTACAAGCTGGAGCCGGTCGTGGCCGACGGCGGCGAACTGATCATTTACGCGCCGCACGTTCGCGAGATATCCGTGACGCACGGCAGGTTGATCCAGGAAATCGGGTATCATTGCTGCGATTACTTCCTCAAACAATGGGACCGCTTCAAAGAGTATCCTTGGGGTGTGCTGGCGCATTCGACCCACGTTCGCGGCATCGGCACGTTTGAAAACCACGTCGAGAAATGCCGCATCCAGGTCACGCTGGCCACCGGCATTCCCGAGGCCGCCTGCCGCAAGATCAACCTCGGCTACCGCGACCCGCAGAGCCTCCGTCCCGGGGACTTCGCCAATCGCGAAGACGAAGGAATCCTGCTCGTGCCCAAGGCGGGCGAAATGCTGTTCCAGTTGGAACAACCGCCGAAATGGGCGGGAGGGCGGCCAGGCGCATGAGGCGCGCGGATGCTTCCAGCGAGTCCAGGACGAATTCATGAAGCTGACGACCGGGGTGGGGACGGCTCGTCGCCGGGATCCCCTGGGGACGAGCCGTCCCCACCCCGGCGCGTGGATCGAAGGGTCGAAAATTCTCTTTGAAATCCACCTATTTTCGCGCCACCATTCGCGTTCGCTTCTGAACCGCAGCGGCGTTTGTGAAAACGCGGTCGGCGGTTCTCAGAGTGTTTCCGCGCTCTCACGAGGCGCGGCTGCAGAACGAGAGCGCGCCGCTTCCCTCCGCAGCGAATGCGTCGTCAGCATCACCGGCAGTGTCCGGCGTCGTCCGGAAGGCACGAACAACCCAAAAATTCCCACCGGAGAGATCGAAGTGCTGGCCACCGGACTCGAAGTGCTGAACATGGCCGAAGTGCTGCCGTTTCCGGTGGACGACCCGGAAGTCGCCGGCAAGGTGAACGAGGAACTCCGGCTGAAATACCGTTACCTGGATTTGCGCCGGCCGGAAATGGCGCGCAACCTTCGGCTGCGCAGCCGTGTCGCCACTGCCATCCGGGTGTTCATGGAAGAGCAGGGCTTTCTGGAAGTCGAAACGCCGATCCTGTTCAAGTCCACACCGGAGGGCGCGCGCGAATTTCTTGTTCCCAACCGCCGCGAACCGGGCACGTTCTATGCCCTGCCGCAATCTCCCCAACAATTCAAACAAATGCTCATGGTCGGCGGCGTCGAGCGGTACTATCAGCTCGCGCGTTGCTTCCGCGACGAAGACCAGCGCGCCGACCGGCAGTTGGAATTCACCCAGCTTGACCTGGAGATGAGCTTCATCGATCGGGAAGACATCTACACCCTCATCGAAGGCGTGTTGAAACGTATCTGGAAAGCCGCCCTGGGCATGGACATCCCGGCGCCGTTCAAGCGAATCCCGTTCGGGGAGGCTTTGAACCGTTGGGGCAGCGACAAGCCCGACACGAGGTTCGGCATGGAACTGGCCGATTTTACCGAGGAATTCCGCGCGAGCACGTTCAAGGTGTTCAGTGGCGCCATCGCGAACGGCGGCGTTGTGAAGGCGCTCAACGCCAAAGGCCTTGCCGGCGCGACGCAAGGCCAGATCGAAACCATGACCGACTATGCCAAGAGCTTCGGCGCGAAGGGCCTGGCGTACATCAAGGTCGAAGGTGGCGAATGGAAATCGCCGATCGTGAAATTCTTCAACGACACCGAGAAGGCCGCGCTGGCGCGGAAGCTGGCGATCGAAGAGGGTGATTTGATTCTGTTTGCCGCGGACCAGTGGTTGAACGCGTGCGAGATCCTGGGCAAGATCCGGCTTTATTGCGCCGACGCTTTAAAGGGGGAGGGGAAGCTGACGAT
>JBEKFT010000432.1:0-3773 GCA_050013175.1 Verrucomicrobiota bacterium | reverse complement strand
CGCGTGAAAATCCGGTCCACCAGGTCGATCCGCGCCTCGGCCGCCGGGAGGAACGAGCCGGTGTGGGCGAGCAGGGTCAGGAGCGCCACCTGCCGGATGTAGGTGCTCTTGCCCGCCATGTTCGGCCCGGTGATCAGCGCGATTTGGGGGAACGCGGCAGGCACCGGCTGCCGCGCGTCCGGGTCGGCGCTGCCATCACCCGGGATGAGGCTCGCCAGCCCCGTGTCATTCGGCACGAAACGTTCATCGCTGAGACTCTGCTCGAGCACCGGATGGCGTCCATCCCGGATCTGCAGCACGCCCTCGTCGCCGAGGCGCGGACGGCAATAGCTGTAGAGCCGCGCGGTCTCGGCAAACGAACCCAGCACGTCGAGCTGCGCCAGCGCCGCCGCCGTCCCCTGAAGTTCCGGCAGGCGCGCCAGCATCGACTCCCGCACGCGCTGGAACAGGTCGTATTCCAGTTTGACGCTGCGCTCCTCCGCGCCCAGGATTTTGCCTTCCATTTCCTTCAACTCGGGCGTAATGAACCGCTCGCCGTTGGCGATGGTCTGCTTGCGGATGTAATGCGCCGGCACCTTGTCGAGGTTCGCCCGGGTCACCTCGATGTAATACCCGAACACCGAGTTGAAGCGGACTTTGAGCGATTGGATGCCGGTGCGCTGGATTTCGTCGTGTTGCAACTGCGCGATCCAATCCTTGCCGCCGCGCGTGGCCGCGCGCAATTCGTCGAGGGCCGGATCGAAGCCGTCGCGAATGAGGCCTCCCTCCTTCAACGCCAGCGGCGGTTCGTCCACGATCGCGCGGGAGATCACCTCGACCAGGTCGGGCGATTCGGTGAGCCGGGAGCGCAATTCCGCAAGCAGCTCGGTGGGGCGAGCGTCCTTGCGAGCCGTTGTCGCCCCATCACGCAGCAGGTTGTCCGGCGGCGTTTCGGCTCCCGAGGACGCTCGCTCCACCGCTTCCAGGAGGCTCTTCAATCCTGGAATCTGTTCGAGGGCCAGCCGCAGCGCGATGAGATCCCGCGCATTGCCCGTCCCGGAACTCAATCGTCCCACCGTCCGCTCCAGATCGCGCACGAGCGCCAGTTGCGCGCGGAGGTTTTCCAAACCCGCCGGGTTCCCGAGAAACGACTGCACCGCTTCCTGCCGGCGCTGGATCGGTCCCGCCGTCGCGAGCGGCTGCGACAGCCAGCCGCGCAGCCGGCGCGCACCCATCGGCGTGACCGTGCGGTTGAGCGCGCCATAGAGCGACGAGGCGCGCGCCGCGTCCGGGTGCAGCGGCTCCAGGATTTCCAGGTGCCGCAGTGTGGCGGGGTCGAGCGCGAGAAAATCGCTGCGTTGATAGAACGAAAGCCGGGTGAGGTTCGCCACGTCCCGGCGCAAATGCTGGGTGAGATAGTGCAGGATGGCGCCCGCCGCGCCGACGGCCGCGCTGCGATCTTTCAGGCCGAAACCGTCCAGCGAAACCACCTTGAAATGGTCGCGCACGGTAAACTGGGCGGTCTCGGGCGCAAAGACCCAGTCGTCATACCCGCTGAGAATCCACCTCGAATCGGCGGCCGCGCCGCCGAAAGGACGGCTGGATTCGTTGGTGTCCGCGCTGCGCCCATGGCCGCCGCCCAGCAGCTCCCGCAGCGCCGCCGCTTCCTGGGGATAAATGATCTCCGCCGGGCGCAGGCGTTCGAGTTCCGCCGGCAACGCCGAGTCCAGCGCCAGTTCGGTGGTCATGAATTCCCCCGTGGTGAGATCGGCAACGGCGAGACCGGCGGTCTTTCCCGGCGCATAAACGGCGGCGAGGAAGTTGTTGCGTTCGGCTCTCAGCATCCGTTCGTCGAAATGCGTGCCGGGACTCAGGATTTGTGTGACGGCGCGCTTGACCAGTTGTCCGGGCCGCGCGTCCTCCATCTGATCGCACACGGCGACTTTGCGTCCGGCCTTGAGGAGGCGGCCGATGTAGGCGTTGGCCGCGTGGAACGGAATGCCGCACATCGGCACCGCGCCGCGCCGGGTCAGCAACAGCTCGTAGAAATCGCCGAGCCGGAACAGCAGCAGCGCGTCCCTGGGCAGTTCGCTTTTGATCCGGCGGTACTGCGCCATCATGGGGGTGAGCTCGGCGTCGCTGGCCATGGCCCGCCACGTTAAGCGGAAATCCCATTGCGGTCGAAAGGAAATTTGTGGAAACATTTGTGCTTTGTCAAACCCGCCGCATGGGTTACACAATGGTTCCATGAACCCGGAACAGCCGGAGCAGACGGGAAGACTTCAAAACCGGAGGACGCCATGACAGACGCGATTTCTTTCAAGCTCAACGACAAACCCGTGCGATTGGAGGTGGACGGCGATCGGCCGCTCCTGTGGGTGTTGCGGACGGACCTGGGGCTGACGGGCACCAAATTCGGCTGCGGCGAGGGTTATTGCGGCTGCTGCACTGTTCTCGTGGACAAGAGCGCGACGCGGTCCTGTCTGCTGAAAGTGAGCGACGTCCGCGGCAAGGAAGTGCGCACCATCGAAGGGCTGGCCGCGGACGGGAAGCTGCATCCGGTGCAGAAGGCGTTCATCGAGCACGACGCGCTGCAATGCGGCTTTTGCATCCCGGGGCAGGTCCTCCAGGCCGTCAGCCTGCTCCAACGGAACCCGCAGCCCACCCGGGAGGAAATCATTCATGGCATGAACAACAATTTCTGCCGGTGCGGCGCACACACGCGCATCATCGACGCCATCCATGACGCCGCCGTCGAGATGAAGGGAGGCCGCTAACATGAACGCCAACGAATATCTGGCCCTGAATTTCAAGGATATCAGGGAACTGTTGCCGCTCGACACACGGCGCGACTTTCTCAAGCGCCTCGGCGGCGGCATCATCATCTTCATGGCCCTCGGGGATTTCGTCGAGGCCCAGGAAGGGGGCCGGCCGCGGGGGGCCCAACCCGGGTTGCCCTCCGATTTCAACGCGTTTTTGAAAATCGGCGAAGACGGCCGCATCACCTGCTTCACCGGAAAGATCGAAATGGGCCAGGGACCGATCACCTCCCTGCCGCAGATGCTGGCCGAAGAACTGGACGCGCCCCTGGATGCCGTCGATATCGTCATGGGCGATACCGATCTGTGTCCGTGGGACATGGGGACGTTTGGATCCATGACAACCCGCTTCTTCGGTCCGGCCCTGCGCGCCGCGGGCGCCGAGGCCAAGAGGGTCCTGCTGGAGCTGGCGGCGGAGTCGCTCAAAGTTCCCCTGTCGCAATTGGCGGCAAAGGACGGCGTGATTTTTGACAGGGAAAACCCGGAGCACCGCCTCACCTACGGTCAGTTGGCGAAGGGACAAACAATTCAACGGCATCTGACGGCAAAACCGGCCTTGAAGGAGATTGCCGAGTTCAAACTGATCGGCAAACCGTTCCTGCGCCGCGATGCCCACGACAAGGTCACCGGCGCGGCCCATTACTCCGGAGACATTCGCCTGCCCGGAATGCTCTACGCGAAAGTCCTGAGGCCGCCCGCCCACGGCGCGAAGTTGAAGAGCGCGGACACCGCCTCCGCTCGCCAAGTTCCGGGCGTGCAGGTTGTCCAGGACGAGGACCTGATCGCGGTCCTGCATCCGTTCCCCGACGTGGCCGAAGGCGCGCTCGGGAAGATCAAGGCCGAGTTTGACATTCCCGAGCCCAAGGCGGATGACAAGACGATATTCGATCATCTGCTCAGCATGGCGCCTCCGGCCAATGTCGTGGCCCAGGGCGGCGACCTGGACCAAGGCCGCAAACTCGCCGCGAAAAAAAT
>JBEKFT010000431.1:0-3207 GCA_050013175.1 Verrucomicrobiota bacterium | reverse complement strand
AATGGAGCCGGCCCGGGCGTTGCGCTGGTCGCGCAAGTAATCGCAGGCCGCCTCGATGTTGTCCGCCGCGCAGCCGAGCGACACGAACACCGTGTCGGCATCGTCGCATTTGTATTGGGTCAGCAGGCCGTAATAACGGCCGGTGAGGCGGCCGAATTCGACGTAAGCCTGTTCCAGAAACTTCAGGATCGGCTCGTTGAAATTGTTGCGGCGGGCCACGACGCCGTTCATGTGATGTTCCTGGTTCTCCACCGGGCCGAGGAGAACCGGGTTTTTGAGGTCCATCATCTCCGGCACGCGCCGCCGTTTCGGGCCGAACAACTCGCGCTGCGCGGGCGTCGGGCACTCGATGAGCTCGTCCGACGCGCCGAGGTATTCGCGGAGCATCGCGGCTTCCGGCGCCAGATAGGTGCGCTCGGAATGCGTGGTGAGCATGCCGTCCTGGATGTTCATGCCCGGGTTGAGCGCCAGCTCGTTGACTTTGCGCAGGATGATCGCCTGGTCGGCCGCCTGTTGCGCGTCCTTGCCGACGAGCATCGTCCAACCCGTGTCCAGCGCCGCATAGAAATCGTCGTGGCCGCAATGAACGTTCAGGGCCTGCTTCGTCAGCGCGCGCGCGCCGACTTCGAGCACCATCGTCGAAAGCTTGCCCGGGGCGTGGTAATATTGCTCCATGGCATAGACAATGCCCTGGCCCGAAGTGAAATTCACCGTGCGCCGGCCGGCGACAGAGAACGCCGTCGCGCCGCCCTGGGCCGCATGCTCGCCTTCGCACTCGACGGCGATTTTCTGCTGGCCGAACACGTTGAGCTCCCCCTGCGCGTAAGATTGCTGGTAAATCTCCCCGCCTTCCGTCGAAGGTGTGATCGGATAGAAGACACCGCCTTCCGTAATGCGGGTTTCCACGTGTTGCGCGACCAGTTGGTTGCCGTTGCACGTCACCCGCACACCGGGATATTTGGGCGCGGGCCGCGCAGGCCGGCCCTTTTGACGGTCGCCTGCTTCCATCGTCGATAGTTGATTCATCATAAAACTGAACCTCAGTCAACTCGGCTCCTGCCATGGCACCGGCCAGCAATTAACGAGCCGATAACAAAATATGTTAAGAGTATAACCCTTTCAGCCGAAACACTCAAAGACAAAAGAACAAGGGCTCGGCGCCCGGCCACGGCCGCGCCTCGGGAGATCGGAGGGGTAGCCATTGTTTATACGCAGGCCGGGGCTAATATCAAGGCTTAAATTCTCGATGGAAAACTTTTACTGCTGGCAATCATGGCACGGCACGTGCAACGTGAAAACGGCACGGCAAGCAACCGGAGAATCGACGGGATTGCGGTGAACGATCATGTGGAAGCAATTAAAACCTGCGCTGGGAGAGCCGGCCGAATGGCTGGGCGACTGCGGTCCGCTGGTCGAACAACTGGGTTCGACCGCGGGCTTGGGGTCCCTCGCTGATGTCGCCGCCTCCCTGCGGACGGCTTCCGTGCGGGACCTGCCTTCCCTCCGCTGCTTCCTCCACAATTACCAGCAACAGATCCTGTTGCCGGTTGAATTGCCTGCGATCCGGCGCGCCTTCGACCACACCTCCCGCCATGAGGTTCGCGAGCTTGTAGGGTTTGACCGCCAGATGGCCGACGAACCCGCGGTGAAACCGTTCGCGGAAGCCAGCCGTCGGGTCGGCCAATGCGAACTGCAAAAGCTGCGCCCGTTGCGGGACGAACGGATCGTCCGCCGCTATCTCGAAGCGGTCGAGTGCGGCGAAGCCCACGCCTGGCACACCCTCGTCTATGGACTGACCCTGGCGCTCTATTCGATGCCGCTGCGGCAGGGATTGCTCGGCTACGGATTTCAAACCACGCGCGGGTTCATCCGTCCGGCGGCGAAGTTGCTGCATCTGTCCGCTGCGGAATGCCGCGACCTGCTGGACGAGGTTTGCGCCACACTGCCCGACCGGCGTCTCGCCGGTCGGAGGAGGGCCTAACGCAATCACTAAGCGGTGACTGGCCGCACAGCTCAAAAGTGTTTGGCGAGACGCCAAACACTGCACGCGAGGACGCGTGCGCTCCCCTGCGACTGAATCGATACGGCTTAGCGGCGTTTGTGAAAACTCGGACGACCCCGGCCCAGGATGCGGCGCGATCCAGGAATCCATTTCGGAAGAACATCCAACAACCAACATCGAACGCCCGACATCCAATGAGGAGAATCCCAAAAACTTTCTTCCATTGGATGTTGGATGTTTCCCCTGGTTTCTCTCCCTCGCAAAGAGACGCGAATTGAGAGGGAACCAAAGCAAAGGGATAGTCTTCTTCAAATCAGGGCACTGCCCACGCAGCAGGCTGCTTGCTCCGCTTCGCCTCCGCTGGTACGCTCGCGCGCAAATGCATGGGCGATCTGTCATTCGAGCGGCATTCTTCCTGGGATTGAATCTCCTGCTGGTCTCTTGCAACCCCGATTCCAGCGCGCCTGCAGTCTCCGGAACCATTGATTCCGATGAAGTGCGGGTGGCCTCGCGCTACGGCGGGCGGGTGGAAACCCTTTTCGCCCAGGAGGGCGACCCGCTGAAGGCCGGACAGAGGATCGCCCAATTGGAGGCGCCTGAATTGCGCGCGCGACGCGATGGGATGGCCGCGCAACTGGCCGAGCTCGAGGCCGGTCCGCGCGAACAGGAGATCGAGGCCGCCCGGCATGATTGGGAGGCGCAGGCGGCCAATCTGGAGCTGGCCCGCGCCGATGCGGGCCGGGCCGGGGAATTATTCGCCCAAAAAACCATTTCCGTCACCGAACGCGATCAGGCGGTGACCCATGCGGAGGCGCTCGAGAAAGATGCGGCGGCGGCGAAGAGCCGATTCGATCTGCTGCGGGCCGGCACACGTCCGGAGCAAATCGCGCAGGCCCGCGCGCAACTCGCTGAAATCGACGCCCAACTGGCCGAAATGAGAGTCGCCGCCCCGTCCGATTCCGTGCTCGAAGTCCTCAGCGTGAAAGTGGGCGACGTGCTCGCAGCCAACCAGGAGGCTGCCACGCTGCTGCTGCCGCAACATCTCTGGGTGCGGGTCTATGTGCCGGAGACCTGGCTGGGCCGGATCAAGCCGGGCGATCCGGCCCGGGTGCGGGTGGATGCGTTTTCCGGGAAAGACTTCGTCGGCGTGGTCGAGCAGGTCAATCGCGAAGCCGAATTCACCCCGCGCAACGTGCAAACGGTCG
>JBEKFT010000430.1:0-3795 GCA_050013175.1 Verrucomicrobiota bacterium | reverse complement strand
CTGGTGGCGGTGAACCGGAACATGGATGTGGCCCTGTTGAAATTGAACGGGCAGCCCGGGGAGAAATTTCATGCCATCCGGCTCGCGCGGGAGGATGATTTGCTGCTGGGCGAAACCGTGCTGGCGCTGGGAAACCCGTTCGGGCTTGGCGGTTCGGTGACGCGCGGCATCCTGAGCTCCAAGAGCCGCCGGATGCCGAAGGAAGGGGCGCCGTTGAACATCCCGAACTGGCTGCAAACGGACGCGCCCATCAACCCGGGCAACAGCGGCGGTCCCCTCGTCAACTTGCGCGGCGAACTCATCGGCATCAATGTCGCCGTGCTGAACGAGGATCCCAGCGGCAGCGGCCAGCCCGTCCAGGGCATCGGCTTCGCCATCCCGATCCGGCTGGTGGAAGAGGCGCTCTCGGACATCCCGACAGAATTTGTGCGGTCCTACTGGTTTGGCGCGCGGGTGAAGGTGGGCTCCTATCCGCTGATGATCACCACCGTGCAGCCGGAGAGCCCCGCGGGCCGGGCGGGTTTGAGGATCGGGGACGCCGTTCTGCAGGTGGGCGGCAGGCTGCCGAAGAGCTTCATTGATTTCGGCGAGCTGCTGGCGACCAACGCCGCTTCGGACATCCCGATCACCCTCCGGCGTGGAGAACAGGTCAGCGACGTGACCGTGAGGCTGGTGCCGGCGCGATCCGTGTTCAACGACCGGATGGTGCGGGACAAGCTGGGGTTGAGCCTGGAGAGAACGGCGGATGGCTTCGTGATTTCGGACGTGGAGTCCGGAAGCCCGGGGGCGGCTGCGGGATTGCGAAGCGGCATGCTCATCCGCGCGGTGGACGGGGACGCGGCGCCAGCGGACTCGACGGCGCTGGCAAAACTGATTTATGCCAAAAGAAGGGGCGAGCCGCTCCGGCTGGACCTGGCGCTGGTCGAGCGCGTCGGGAATTTCAACGTCGTGCACCAGGGCGCGGTGGAATTGATTCCGCGTTGAACGCACATTTTGTTGGCTGAGCCCGCTGTTTCCTGACTAAACTTGGTTTTAAAACTCATGAGCGACGATCTGATGATCGAGGTTAAGAATTTAACCAAGCGGTACGCGGGGCACACCGCGGTATCAAACCTGTCCTTCACGGTCGGTCGTGGCGAAATCGTGGGTCTGCTGGGGCCCAACGGGGCGGGCAAGAGCACGACGATGCGCATTCTGTCCTGCTTTCTGCCTGCCAGTTCGGGCACCGTGCGCGTCGCGGGGCTGGATGTCTTCACCGAATCCCGCGAGGTGCGGCGCCGCATCGGCTACATGCCGGAGAACAATCCGCTGCACCTGGACATGCGGGTGCGGGAATACCTGAAATTCCGCGCCCGGCTGAAGGGCCTGGGCCGGAAACGGTCGCGCGAGCGCGCGGACGTGGTGATGGAACAATGCGGGCTGAAGGACGTGGGCCGGACGATCATCGGGCACCTCTCGAAAGGCTACCGGCAGCGCGTCGGTTTGGCGGACGCGCTCGTGCATGAACCGGAGCTGATCATTCTGGGCCGCCAGCCACACCGTGCTCATTTCCACCCATATTCTGCCGGAGGCCGAAATGACGTGCAGCCGGATGCTGATCCTGTACGAGGGAAAGATTCTGGCCGCCGACACACCGGAGAACCTCCAGCGGCTGATGGACAACACGAGCCGGATTGTCGCCGAGATTGCGGCGCCCGAAATCGAGTTGCAGGAATGCTGGGCGCGCATGCCCGAAATCGAGCAGTTTGATGTCTCGCCGACGGACGGCGAATATTTCCGATGCGCGCTCACACCGCGGGACGGGATCGATCTGCGGCCTCACATCTTCGCCCTGACGCGGGAGCGGGGGTGGTATTTGCGCGAACTGACCCGCAAACGGCACTCGCTCGAGGACATCTACGTCCAGGTCACCCGCCCGGAAGAGGAGGAGGAATCGTGATGAAATCCGGTGGTGTCAAGGACCCGCCTGCGGGGCGCAACCGCGCGGGAAGGGAGGGGGCCTGATGCAGGCTTATTGGACGCTCATGCGGCGCGAGCTGGCCGGCTTCTTTCTGTCCATCACGGGCTACGTCCTCTTGGCTGGGACGACGTTCCTCGTGGGATTCAGTTTCTGGAGCCTCCTGAGGAACCTGGAGGGCGATTCGATTCCCATGCCGGTCACCGAACTTTTTTACATGACCGCTTTTTTCTGGCTGATCCTGCTGCTGGCGGTCCCGGTGATCACCATGCGTCTGTTTGCGCACGAGAAGTTTTCGGGAACGTACGAGACGCTGATGACGACGCCGGTGAGCGACCTGCAGGTGCTCGCGGCCAAGTTCAGCGCCGCGCTTGCCCTCTACATGATCCTGTGGCTGCCGTTGCTGGCGTGCATCTTCATTCTCCGGCATTACACCAGTGATCCCACGGGGTTGGACGCGGGCGTGGTGGGCAGCACCTTTCTGGGCATTTTTCTGGTCGGCTGCCTTTTCATCTCGCTGGGTTGTTTTGCCTCCGCGCTGACACGCAGCCAGATGACGGCGGCGATGATCAGCATGGTGCTGTGCGTCAGCCTGTTTCTCGTGAGTTTTCTGGCCAAGCAGCTTCCGGCGTCCGACTGGCAGGCGCAGGTGCTTTCGTTCTTTGCGCTGCGCGACCAGATGCATGATTTCGCGCGCGGTGTGGTGGACACGCGGCCGGTGGTGCTTTGCCTGAGCCTGACCTTTTTCTTCCTGTTCCTCACCCTGCGCGTGCTCGGAAGCCGGCGGTGGAAATAACATGGGATCGGACCCTTCATCCAAACCCAGCTTCTCGCGGGGCCGAAAATGGAGCATCGGTTTCAACGTTCTGCTGGCCGTGATCATGGTCTTTGCCGTGACCGTCATGGCGAACTACCTGAGCGGCCGCTATTTTCAACGGTTCTACCTCAGCACCCGCACCCGCATCGAATTATCCCCCCGAACGGTTCATCTGCTCCAATCCCTGACCAACCAGGTCCGGGTCGTCCTCTATTACAACAAGGATGAACCGCTCTACAGCGACATCTCCGAGCTCCTGAAGGAATACCATTTCAACGATCCGGCCATCACCATCGAAACCGTGGATTACGATCGCGATCCGGGCGCGGCGCAGGATCTGAAGATAAAATACAATCTGGGCGCCTCCACCAACAAGGACCTGGTGATTTTCGATTGCGGCGGGAACACCAAGATCATCCCCGGCAACGCGCTGGCGGAATATACCCTCGAGCCCGTGCCGAACCCGACCGAACGGGAGTTTCGCCGCAAGCCGGTCGCGTTCAGGGGTGAAATGATGTTCACCGGCGCCCTGCTCGCGGTGACCACCCCGAAACCTTTCAAGGCCTGTTTCCTCCAGGGACACGGCGAGCCCAACCTTGAAGAGAATACGGACGCGATGGGTTACGGGAAATTCGCCGGCATCCTGGAGCAGAACCATGTCCACGTGGAACCCCTCTCACTGGTCAATAACTCCGTCCCGGCGGACTGCAACCTCCTCATCATCGCCGGACCCAAGGACCCGATCGCGCAGCCCGAGCTGGACCAGATCGTCCAGTATGTGACGGAGGGTGGCCGCCTGCTTGTGATGTTCAACGCCTACTCCGTGAACCGCCAGACAGGACTGGAACCCATTCTTGCCAACTGGGGCGTGAAGGTCGCCAACGGCATCATTGCAGATACGAACAACAGTTATTCCGGTTCGGATGTCATCGTCTCCGCTTTTGGCAGGAATCCGACCGTCAATCCGTTGACGGGTTCGAGCCTTGAAATGGTTCTGCCCCGGGAAATCAGCAAGATCGAT
>JBEKFT010000429.1:0-4410 GCA_050013175.1 Verrucomicrobiota bacterium | reverse complement strand
TGCGGCGAAGCGGGACTTGCCCGGCGCCGATTGTCCGGCGAGAATTGAAGGCGAAAATCATGTGGAAACTACGAATGCAATGTGAAGTGTCGGGCGAGGGCCGCGGCCATCGAAGGTTGCGGTTCGCGCCGGCGCTTCTTGTCCTGCTGGCGTGGCTGGCGCCGGCCGTGGTCCGGGCCGCCACCCTGAGCGCCAGCCTGGATCGCAGCAGCATTTCATTCGGGGAGAGCGCCACGCTTTCGATCACCTTCGAAGGGGGCTCGCCCGAGAATGTTCCGGCGCCGCCCGCGATCCCGAACCTGGAGATCTCCTACGTTGGCCCTTCGAGCCAGTTCAGCTTCATCAACGGGCAGGTCAGTTCGACCGTGACGCACGTTTTCACACTCACTCCCCGGCAGGCCGGCGACTATGCCATCCCCTCGATGACCGTCGAGGTGGGCGGCCAGAAGTTGAGCACGCAGCCCTTGAGATTGAGCGTGGCCGGTCCGGGGGCGCCACCCCCCGGCGCAGCGGCTGACTCGGGACCGGTGTTCTTCAAACTGCTCCTGCCCAGGAAGGAGCTTTACGTGGGCGAAACGGCCGTCGCCGAACTCCAGCTTTACCTGAGCGACAAGGTTCAGAACCTTGGACGATTTCAACTCAGCGCGTTCCCGGCCGAAGGGTTCACCGTGGGCAAAATGGTGGAAGGACAGCACCGGCGCGTGCAAGTGGGCGACTCCGTCTATACCGAGATTCCGATTTCGGTCGCGCTCACGCCGGTCAAGGCGGGCGCGCTGACCGTCGGACCCGTCACGGCTGGAGTGGTGGTGGAATTCGCGTTGCCGAACCGCCGTCGCGATCCGATTTGGGACCCCTTCGGGATGTTGCAGCGGAGCGAACAGAAGGCCGTGTCCGTCGCGACGGACCCCGAGACGGTGCAGGCGCTGTCGTTGCCGGACCAGGGCACTCCCCCGACTTTCAACGGTGCGGTTGGTAATTACGCAATGACCGTGACAGCGGGTCCGACCAATTTGTCCGTGGGCGACCCGATCACGGTTCGGATTCAGGTAACGGGCCGCGGCACGCTGGATTCGCTGGCGTTGCCCGAGCAGCCGGGCTGGCGCGATTTCAAAGTGTATCCGGGAACGACGGCCAAGGTCGAGTCGAGCGACCCGCTGGGGATCCAGGGAACCAAGACATTCGAGGAGGTCGTCGTGCCGCAGAAGGAGGAACTCCATTCGTTGCCGCCGGTTTCGTTCAGTTATTTTGACACCGACAAAAGGAGTTATCAGACGCTGACCGGTCCGGACATCGCCCTGGCCGTTCATGCGGGCGGGGCCGCCGCGGTTCCAGTGGTCGCGGCCGGGAACCATCCGGCGCAGGACACGCCCGCGCCGGACATCATTTCCATCAAGCAACATTTTGGCGAGGTCGTGGAGATCAGGCCGCCGCTGATCGAGCGGCCCTGGTTCGTTGCGGTGCAAGATGTACCGGCGCTGGCGTTGATTTCCGCCGTATTCCTGCGCAAGCGCCGCGAAAGCCTCGCCAACAATCCGCGATTGCGCCGCCGGAGATTCGTCGCACAACAAATCCGCGAAGGCATGGCCAATCTCCAGAAGTTCGCGGCTGAGAACAAGTCGGACGAATTCTTTGCCACCCTGTCCCGGCTGCTGCAGGAGCAGTTGGGTGAGCGGCTGGATTTGCCGGCGTCGGCCATTACGGAAGCCGTGATCGAGGAGCGCTTGGTGCCGAGCGGTGTGCCGGAACAGACGCTGGCTCCACTCCGCGAGTTGTTCCAGACCTGCAATCTCGCGCGTTTCGCCCCGATCAAAACCAGCCGGGAATTGGCCGCCTTCATCCCGAAGGTCGAGACCGTGCTCCGGGAACTGCGGGAGATGCGATTATGAAGCCGCCGCAGAGGGGTCAGGACTGGAGCAGATCGATGTCTGGCGTTCGAATTTGGATGCGTGCTGGACGCGCTCTGCTTGTTCTTGGATTGTCGCTGCTGCCCGGTTGGGCTGCCATGGCAGGCGCTGCTCCGGCCGCCTCCATCTCGTCTGATTTCGACTCAGCCAACAAACTCTACGAGCGGGGCAAGTTTGCGGAGGCGGCTTCCGCGTACGAAAAAATCGTCCGGTCCGGCCCGGTATCCGCACCGCTCTATTTCAACCTCGGAAATTCGCTGTTCAAATCCGGCCGGGCCGGTGACGCCATCGCCGCCTACCGCCATGCCGCGGAATTGGCGCCGCGCGACCCGGATCTGCGCGCAAACCTGCAGTTCGTTCGGGACCAGGTCCAGGGTCCAACCTTTGGGTGTGGCTGCTGCTGCTCACCCTCACCCAGCTCCGGCCCGGACTCAAACCCACCCTTCGGACGTGGACGTGGTTGAGCGGGGCCGCGACGGCAGCCTTGTGTGTTTGCCTCGGGGTCGTGCTTGCTGCGAAGTGGAGTCGAACCGTGATTGTGACCGTTCACGACGCCGCGGTCCGAAACGGTCCGCTTGCGGAATCCCCGACGCTGTTCACGGTCCACGACGGGGCGGAGCTGAGCGTTCTGGATCAGAGCGAGCACTGGCTCCAGGTCAGCGCCGGCGATCGTCGCAGCGGCTGGCTGGAAAAGGACCGGGTCGTTCTCGCGACACCGCTGGTTGCACCTCAGCAGTTGAAATGATCGCGGCATTGACGATACTCCCGTCATGAAATTCATTCACGAGGATTTTCTCCTGCAAACGCGCACGGCGCGCCGGCTCTATCATCACTACGCCGAGGCGGAGCCGATCCTGGATTACCATTGTCACTTGTCGCCGCGGGACATCGCCGGGAACCGGCAGTTCAAGAACCTGTCTGAAATCTGGCTTGAGGGGGACCATTACAAGTGGCGGGCAATGCGCTCCAACGGCGTCCCCGAACGTTTTTGCACGGGAGCAGCCGAGCCGTTCGCGAAATTCCAGGCCTGGGCCGCCACGGTTCCGTACACCCTTCGCAATCCACTCTATCACTGGACGCACCTCGAATTGAAGCGTTACTTCGATGTTGATGAACTGCTGGACGAAGCCAGCGCGGTCCGAATCTGGAAAGAAGCCAATGAGCGGCTGGCCACTCCGGAATTCACCACGCAGGGCATCCTGAAAAAGTTCGGCGTCAAGGCGCTTTGCACAACGGACGATCCGACCGATGACCTGAAACCACACAAAGCCATCGCCGCGTCCAACCTGGGAACGCAGGTATTCCCCGCGTTTCGTCCGGACAAAGCCCTGGGTGTCGATCGGCCGGAACAGTTCAATCCATGGGTGGACGGGCTCTCCGCGGCGGCGGACACGGAAGTGAATGGTTTTGCCGCTTTCCTGGACGCGTTGCGCGCCCGACACGACTTTTTCCACGGCGTTGGCTGCCGGCTTTCCGATCATGGCCTGACCCAATGCCCTGCGGACTTCTGCTCCGACAAAACGGCCGCCGCCATCTTTGCCCGGACGCGAAAGGGGAAAGCGGCTTCACCGGCGGAACACCTGCAATTCGCCTCGTTCCTGATGTTGTTTTTTGGATGGCTCGATTCCGAGAAGGGCTGGACACAACAGCTTCATCTCGGCGCGTTGCGGAACAACAACACCCGCGTGTTACGACAGTTGGGCACCGACATCGGTTTTGACTCCATCGGTGATTATCCGCAAGCCGGTGCGCTGTCCGTCTATCTGGACGGACTGGACCGGGAAAACGCGCTGCCCAAGACCATCCTCTACAACAATAATCCGGCCGACTGCTACGTGTTCGCCGCCATGCTGGGGAATTTCCAGGATGGCGTCATCCCAGGGAAAATTCAGCTCGGTTCCGGCTGGTGGTTTCTCGATCAAAAGGAGGGTATCGAGGGCCAGCTCAACGCGCTGTCCAATCTCGGCCTGCTGTCGCGGTTTATCGGCATGGTCACCGATTCCCGCTCGTTCCTGTCCTATCCGCGGCACGAATATTTCAGGCGTGTCCTATGCAACCTCATCGGGCGCGAGGTGGAAAGCGGCGAGATTCCCGACGACGACATGCTCTTGGGCCCGATGGTGCGGAACATCTGTTACTCGAACGCGAAGCGGTACCTGGCGTTGCCGGAGCCTGTGGCAGAGTGCAAGATTGCCCGCGGTAAACGCGCTAACAAGCGCTGATTTGAATTGCAGCAACCGACGACCGCGAGAAATGAAAACGAAGCAAGGTTTGAATATTCGGAAGGACGCCGCGATGGACTTTGTCTCCCTGGGCGCGATGGTGCACCGCCTGGATCCCGGAATCGTCCCGTTTCGGAAGGCGACACACTGCGACATCCACGTCAGCGGGGGCGAGTTTAACGTGGCCGCGAATTTGTCCGACTGTTTCGGGTTAAGGACGGGCATCGCGACGGCGATGGTGGATTATCCGATTGGCGATTTGATTGCGGAGCGGGTGAGGGCGA
>JBEKFT010000428.1:0-4047 GCA_050013175.1 Verrucomicrobiota bacterium | reverse complement strand
GACGGCCATCTGGAGCTGGCGCCGGGCATGACCAACGTGGCCACATTGACGGATCCAATTATCTGGTCCGCCGTCGAGGACGCGCAGGGCACCGTGTTCCTCGGGACCGGCGACCAGGGCAAGGTCTATAAACTCAACCCCAGAGGCGAACTCTCGGTCTTTTTCGCCCCCAACGAGGTGATGGTGCACGCGCTCGCCCTCGACCACAAAGGACGGCTCTACGCTGCGACGTCCCCCAACGGACGCGTTTATCGTTTCGATGCCGAAGGTCAGGCCGAGGTCTATTGCAACCCGGGAGAGACCTATATTTGGGCCATGACGTTCGGCAAGGATGACACCCTGTTCCTGGCCACGGGCAACCACGGCAAAATCCTGCGCGTTTCGCACACCAATTCCACTCCGGCCAAGGTGGAAACCTATTTTGAATCCGAAGAGAACCACATTTCAGCGTTGGCGTTGGACAAGGATGGAAACCTGCTCGCCGGCACCAGCCCGCATGGCTATCTCTACCGCATCGACAAGGCCAATCACGGTTTTGTGCTGTTCAATTCCGGCGACACCGAGATCAAGCAGATCGCCGTTGCCGGCGACGGAACGATTTACGTCTCCACGTTTGTGGAGGGTCCTCAACAAAAAGCCTCGTTGAGCCCCTTCTCCTCCGGCACGCTCATCGTTCCCATGGGCGGTGGCGACGCCACGTCGCGAGACAGTTCCGCCAGGGCGGGAGCCCCCATCCAGCCGCCTGCACCCATGCCGGGAGAAAGCGGTCCATCCGTTTCCCCGATGGGCGCGGAGGCCGGCCCCTCCGCCCACGGTCCGGGCGGCATGCCCGCCGCGGGCGCCCCGTCGCGTGGCGCCCTGTACCGCATCGACACGGCCGGATTCCACGAACGCTATTGGGCTTCCGCGGACGACGCCATTTACTCGATGGTTTTGTTGCGCGACGGCAGGCTGCTGGTGGGCACCGGCGATAAAGGCCGGATTTATTGCGTGTCCGGCCTCAATCATTGGCAACTGCTGCATAAGACCAGCGACGGTGCGCAGGTGTCCGCGTTGCTGCCCGGCATCGGTGAATCGAAACAATATTATGCCGCAACCAGCCATCCGGGCTGGCTTTACCGGCTCGATTTCGCGCTGGCAACCAACGGCACCTACACCTCCAAGGCGTTTGACGCAAAACAGAAGAGCTTGTGGGGCAGGATCCATCCCGAGGCCGACGTCCCGGCCGGCACCCGGCTGCAATTCTCAACCCGATCCGGCAACACCGACAAACCCGAAAAGACCTGGAGTGACTGGTCCCCGGCAACCTCCTTCACCTCCGAAGTCGGCGTCTCCAATCCGCCGGCCAGGTATCTGCAGTACCGCGTGCTCTTCGGACGCGATGCGAAATCCACCAGCGCGACGCCGGAGTTGCGGCGCGTGCGATTTTATTACCAGAACCAGAATGCCGCGCCGGTCATCTCGCGCATCAGCGTTCACACCGAGGGTTTCAGTGTCTCCAAAATGCCGCAACCCGCCATGGACCTGCCAATGAACCTGGACCAACTCCTGGGCGGCGGCCGAATGGCCAATCCCATGGCGCCCCCGAAGCCGCCCCTGAAAGTGACAAGAGGCCCCGGCCTGTGCACCGTGGCCTGGGAGGCAACCGATCCGAACCAGGATCAACTCGATTATTCCGTGTCGATTCGTTCCGAGCACGAAAAGGAATGGACCACGCTCGTGGCGAAAACCCAGGAAACTTTCTTCTCGTTCGACACCACCGGATTCCATGAAGGCTTTTATTACGTGAAGGTGTCCGCCTCGGACGAGCCCTCCAACCCTCCTGAAATCGCGCGGACCACTGAGGAAACCAGCGAGGCTTTTCTTATCGACAATACGCCGCCGGTGCTCACGATCAAAAGCCAGCAGATCGACAAGAACCGCGCACGCATCGGGGTGGAAGCCGTGGATGGCGCCAGCGTGATCGAATCCGCCTCGTATTCGCTCGACGGCAAGGATGAAGTGGCCGTGCGCCCGGAAACCCTGATTTTTGATTCCACCCGGGAAAAGTTCGTCATCGAGTTAACGGACTTGAGCAACGGACCCCACAGTTTGCTGTTCCGGGCGGCGGACGAGGCGGGAAATGCTTCCGTGCTCAAACTCAACTTCAATTCCCCATAGGCCCGGCCCCGGATTTCAGTCGTGAGGACCCGCTCCATCCGCGCGATCCGTGTCGGGGCGGGAACAAAAGGAGACAGCTGCGAGTTCAAAAGGAGACGGGTGTCTGCGCTGACTTTGCCTGCCCCTTGGTCGAGGGATCGAGGAGGCCTGAGCGTAGCGAAGGCTGACGAAATCCCTCGACCAAGGGGGCGCCGATTGGTTTGACTGCGAATCATCAAAAAACAACTGGCCCGACGCCTCACCAACCCGTTCCTTCAGCGAATCCTCCAACAGTTCAATAAAAGGAAGATCGATGCTTCTGATGCTTCCCACTATCTCCAGATCAGTCGCGCACATCTATACCGACTGCGCACCCGCTGGCTGCGACAACGCTCTGAGTTTAGTGCCAGGCTCTCCGGTGGGGACCATTGGCCAGACTGGCCACCTGAGGCCATCAAGTTCCTGAAGGATTTCATTCCTCTGCAAAAACCTCCCAACTTCCAACTAGCCGCCGATGAACTGGCGACCCGCTTCGGCTTCAAGCGCCATCGACAATCGGTCGCTGCTTTTGTCCGATCGCATTTTCCCCGCCTCATCGGACAACCCGAATCACGCCCCAAAGCCCGCCGCCGCTGGGAACGTGCCCGCCTCAGCGAACTCTGGCAGCACGATTCCTCCATCCACCAGTGGTGGCCGGCCCCCGACAAGCAAACCCTGCTGTTGACCGTCGATGACCATTCCCGAAAACTTTTGGGCGCAGTCTTTGTCCCTACCGATACGACGTGGAATCATTTTGAGCATTTTCGCCGTCTCTTTATCCAGCACTGCATACCGCTGGTCGTCTATACCGATGCCCTCAGCCTCTTTGGTCATGATTCCATGGCCGACGACCGGGATCCCTGCTCGGAGTTCCAACGCGCCTTCTCCGCCTTGGGTGTGACGCATCTGGTCGCTCCCAGCCCGCAAGCCAAAGGCAAGATCGAACGCCGCTTTGGAACCCTGCAACAGCGCATGGTAGCGCTCCTGGCCTACGAACGCGTCAGCAATTACGCCGCTGCTCAAGTAGTCTTAGATCGCCAGGTCGCCCACCAAAATGCCACCGTCTGCCGTACCACCGGCTACAGCCCCAATACCGCTTGGGACAAAGCCTTGGCCGAGCAGCGCACCGCCATTCGTCCTTGCCCGCCTTCAGCCCTGCTGGACCTGCATCTGGCGCTTCATTTGCGGCCGTCGCAGAGCCGCCGCGTCCACCGCAAAATAGTTGGCCGGAAATCCTCGGAAATTATTCGCTCTGAGTTGTCTCCTTTTGAACTCCCTCGGAAGTCTCCTTTTGAACTCCCGCCGACACTTGCCGGATTTAATCTTGTCACTTCCCTGCGGCGGATTTAGAGTGGTTGTCTCTGAAAGCGAGAACCTGACATGATCGAATTGGTCCAGTTCCCATGGAGTCCCTTCTGTATTGTTCAACGCCGCATTCTCGAGTTCTCCGGTCATCCGTTCAAAATCATCGACGTTTCCAGCACCGACCGGTCGCGGGTCTGGCAGTGGACCCGGCAACGTTACTACGGCGTGCCGATCCTCAAGGACGGCAAAACGGTGGTGTTCGAGGTCGGCGAGGAATCCCAGGTGATCGCTAAATACCTCGACGCAAAGCTCCGGCTGGGGCTGTTTCCCCGCGAACTCGAAGGAGTCCAATCCATCCTCTGGCGCCACATCGAGAATGAGATCGAAGGGCTTGGTTTCCGGCTGAATGATATTTACTGGAAGGAAATCGTGGCGAAATCGGAGCAGTTGGGGTTTCTGCGGCACAAGGAACGCAAGTTCGGGCGCGGCTGCATCGACCAGTGGCGGGCGGGGCAAAAGGGCCTGCTCAAACAACTGGCCGGGCGGCTGATCCCGTTTGAGGAG
>JBEKFT010000427.1:0-2508 GCA_050013175.1 Verrucomicrobiota bacterium | reverse complement strand
GCAGTTGGAATTGGGGAGCACACGCGCCCTCGCGTGTTCCGACCGGCGCCTCGCCGGTCGGAGGAGGGCGCAACGCAATCACTAAACGGTGACTGGCCGCACTCCCCAAAAGTGGTTGGCGAGACGCCAACCACTGCACGCGAGGACGCGTGCGCTCCGCTGCGACTGAATAGAGACGGCTGAAGGCTGGACTCCGAACCGGGCACGCCCGGCGGTGTTGTTTTATCCGTTGAACGCCCCGAACAATGCCCGCATCTCCTCATCCACCATCGCCGGGTCGCTCAAGGTTTGCGCAATTTCGTCGCGGAGCAGCAGCCGGTAATGTTTCCGCAACCGATGCACCGCCGTGCGCACGGCCCCTTCGTCCATGCCTAAAGTTTTTGCGGCGTCCGCAGCGGACGACATGTCCTTGCCGGCGGTGAGAAAGATTTTGAGTTGCTCGAATTGTTTCGAGCGCCCGTCCGCCTCGCACTCGGCGCGCAGCCGCTCGATGACGCGGGCGAGCAAGGCCAGCGCCCATTCGCGGTCGAACGCCTTGTCGGGACCCGGTTCGTTCACAGCGGCGACCTGGAATTGTGTGTCCGCCGTCTGCCAGTCCAGCGAAAGGTGCGCCGCGCCGCCACCGCGTTTTTGCGCCTGCGACTTGTCCCATTCGTTCGCCAGAAAATGCTTCAGGGACGCGAGCAGAAAGGCGCGGAAGCGGCCACGCTCGGCGTCCAAGCCTTCAAAATAGTTTTTTTTGAGAAAGCGGGCGAAGAAAGCCTGTGTCAAATCCTCGGCGTCCTCCTTCGTATGGCCGTGCCGCCGGACGTAGGCGTAGAGCGGAAACCAGTAGCTGCGGCACAACTCGTCGAGCGCCTGGTCGGATTGCGGCGTGGAACGTTTGCCGGCTGCGAGCACGACCGTCCAATGCGTCGTGGCGAAGATGTCACCGGGCGCGCCGGACGCTGTGGAGGATGGTTCGGGACTCAAATCCGCTCCTACTGGGCTTTGGTCCGAAAGACGAGCAGGTAAGGCACGGCGGTATGGCCTTGCGTGTCTTTGAAGCCGTGAAAGTTTTGGCTGTTTATCCAATAGCCGTAGGTTTTGTTCGGGTCCAATTTTACCCTCATTACGCATGTTTTGTGGTCCGCTTCGTATTTCGGTTTCCCCACTGATTCGGGAACTGAATCCTTCCAGGCCGACGACCAGCTCCACGATTGATCCGTCATTTCCTTGCTGAAGGTGACCTTGATTTCGACCTCGCCGGGCGCAACATCCTTCATGCCGGCTTCCGGAACGGTTTTCACCACCACCGGCGCGATGGAATCAATGTCCTGGGCGCGGCTGACGCCGGCTGCGAACTGGCACAGCGCGCCCGCCAGAAGAAGGGTGAGCATTGTTGTTGTTTTCATGTGTTTGTCTTCTCCATTTTATTTTTGTTGGGTCTGGAAAATCAACAGATACGGAACCGCCGGGCGCCCGTCACGATCCTTGAAGTTATGAAACTGACCGGAGTTTAGCCAGAACGCATAAGTGTGTCCCGGTTCCAGTTTTGCTTTTGCCACACAGGTCCGGCCATCGGATTCAAAATGCGGCTGGCCGATGAATTCCGGCGTGGAGTTTTCCCAGGCCGTGGACCAGGTCCAGGATTCGTCCATCATTTCCTTGCTGAACCGCACGCGGATTTCGGTTACGCCTGGTTCCACATCGCGCGCGCCGGAAACGGGCTGCGTTTCGACGGGAACCGGCGGTTGTTCGGATAGAGTGGGACGGTCATTTTCAAGATGACTCGTATTTCGCACCGGCTGATTGAGGATAACCGGTAAAGGGGGTTCGATCCTGAATCGAAGACCTTCGCTCAACTGTTTCGCCCGTGCTGCCTGCAGCATCTGGCGCACAAGGTCGTCCGCCTGGCCTGCATCCATCAGATCGTGCGCCCACCTTGCGGCCTGGTCGAACTTGCCTTCGAGCAAATAGAGCCGCGTCAATCCGTACCAGGCCGCCGGGGCCTGGGGCGCGGCCTTGAGCAGATACGTTTCGGCCCGATCGTATTTTCTTTGCGACAAATAGATTTGACCGAGGCCGTTCAGCGCGGCCGGTTGGTTGGTGTCGATCGAAACGGCCTTTTGAAAGGCGTTCTCGGCCTCCTCTGTTTTGCCTGAATTGAATGTCGCCCAACCCAGTCCGTTCCATGCGTTTGCATCGTTGGGTGCCAGTCCAATGGCCTGGTAAAACTTTGCCGCCGCCTCGTCCAGTTTCCGCGCCTGCCACAATTGCCAGCCGTCTTGCATCAATTGTGAAGCGTCTCCGGACGTATCGTTCGTCTCCGAGATCCAAGTCGCGTTGCTTTCTTCAAGCGCTTCGGCCTGGGTTCCAAAATACAGGTTGGCGAAATGTTTTCCGTTGGCATACATCGCCACATGCGGAAGACCCGGAACCAGGTGGGAATGGATCAATTCAAAATCGCCCCGTCCTTTGACAATCCGCATCCGCTGGCTCGCATCTTCGGAAACATTTTGGTTTGTC
>JBEKFT010000426.1:0-2511 GCA_050013175.1 Verrucomicrobiota bacterium | reverse complement strand
GGTTTGAGAATTGGGCGGCGCCTGTTGCTGGACATCACCGGCATGGGGCTGCCGGCGGCCACCGAGTTTCTGGATCCGATCATCCCCCAGTACACGGCCGACCTGATCACCTGGGCGGCGATCGGGGCGCGGACGACGGAATCCCAGACTCACCGCGAACTGGCGAGTGGTCTTTCCATGCCGGTGGGGTTCAAGAACGCGACGGACGGGAGCATGCAAATCGCGGTGGACGCGATGTGTTCGGCGCGCATGTCGCATAGTTTTCTGGGCATCGATCAGGAGGGGTTTACGGCGATCGTGCGCACCACCGGGAATTCGGACGGCCACATTGTCCTGCGCGGGGGGCGCAAGCAAACCAATTACGACGCGGAGAGCATCCGCGAAGCGGAAACCCGGCTGGTGGAATCCGGTTTGCCGCCGGTGCTGATGGTGGATTGCAGCCACGCCAATTCGGGCAAAGAACCCGCGCGCCAGGAGGACGTGTGGCACAGCCTCGTCGAGCAGCGCCTGGCCGGCACCACCTCGCTCATCGGCACGTTGATCGAGAGCTATCTGCATGAAGGGAACCAGCCGATTCCCCGGAACCTGGCCGAGCTGCGTTATGGGGTATCGATCACCGACGCGTGCATCTCCTGGGAGACCACCGAGCGCATGTTGCGCTGGGGCTATGAAAAGCTCGCCGGGCTGTCGCGCGAGATGGCGACGGCGGCGCAATAGGCGGCCACTCGAGGCCCTGTCGCTCATCCAGCGAGCCATCCAGGCGGGCTATCAGTTGCGGGTTTACTTCACGGACGATGTCTTCCACCCGGACAACGTGGTGCTGAGAAACATACTTGGTCACGGGGACTCGCGCCCCGCCGGGAGAGCCTTGGTGGTGCTGGATGAATCCCTGGCCGCCGCGCAACCCGGTCTTGCAGCGCGGATCGAAAGTTATTTCAGCGGCTGTGCCGATTCCGTGAATCAGGAATGCGATTCGGCGGGGGCGGCAGGCGTATCGGTATTGACTTGCGTTTCGGGCGCGGGAGGAGCCGGGGTCGGGTCTCTCTCAGCGGAGGCAGGAACCTCCATGCTCGACTGGGGTGCGCCGGAGTCCACCGACACAGGTTCAGTGCCTGCGGTCGGCTCCGCTTCGACGGCAGGGGGCGCGGGGTTGTCCTTCGCGGAGACCGGCGCGGAGGATTTCGCTTCCGCCTTGGCCTCCGGTTTCGGCGGTTTGGGTGCGGGTTTTTTGGCCGTCTCGATAATCCCGTTTGCGAACTCGATCACGTGGCCCTCGTGAATCAGCCAATGCAAATCGGCAACCACGACAGTTTCTTCCGGTGTCGGTCCGGCGGGTGTGGCGGGCGCGGCGGGCGAAGGAACGGGTGCCGTCGCCGCAGAAGCCGGTTCAGACTCAGGGGCCGGCGGGAGGGCGGCCGGAGATTCTGCTTCCGGTGGTTTCCCGCTGTCAGGTGATTGGGAGCGGGGCTTTGAAGGGGCCGGCGCCATGGCTTCGACGAGGCGACGCCGGGTGCACTTGGGATGCGTGTTGATGAAATCGACAATCCGCCGGATCCCGTCTGAAACCGGGGTGATTTCGAGATCGAGGAAGTGCGGTCGCGCGACGCAGACGTGGGTGATGGCGCGGTTGACCTTGAAGAATTGGAGTCCGTGACCGGCGAATTGCTGGCTGAGCACCGTGGCGATCTGCAGTGGAAATCGCCGTTGGTCTTCTGACGAAAGGCGCACGAGCCGGGCGAGTTCGGGGCTTCGCAGCCCCCGGGCGGTGGTTCCCGTGAGCGTGTGCGAGTCGGTGGACTTGATGATGTTGTCCTTGTGGAGTTCGCGGAAGTGTTTCTCCACGGCTTCGCGGTTCGCGAGACGGAGCGGCTCGGGCATGTTCAAACATACAAAATCCGTCTTCCAGCTTTGATCGTCAATCCACTTCTTCACCACCTCCTCGTCGCGAACGATTCGGACGCGCGATTTGAACGCCTCGAACGGCATGCGGGAAAACCGCTCCGCGTGCAGCTTGCGCAATTGATTCTGGTAATCGTGGTGGTTCGGCGGGCCGAGGATCACCGCGCTCAAGCCGCATTGCGCGACGAAGGTGTATTTGCCCTTCGGCGGTTCGGTGGCGGTGCGTTCGGTCTGGTAGAACGTGCCGAAATGATTCTTCAGCACGTGCTGGACGGCCTCGTCCTCGGACAGCCAAAGCGTGTCGTCGAGGGCGCAGGCGAACAGGGGCTGGGCGACGTGGCCGTCGGGCTTCCTCACGACGCTGAAGGCGATCGAGTAACGTTCCGGCTTCTGGAGGATCAACCGCGCGATGTCAAACAGCGGGTAGGCCCGGCCGGTGGTCTTGATCTGGCGGGCCAGGGACTCGACTCCTCTTTCGTCCGGGACGAACGACACATTGATTTCGGGCAGGGGCGGCGGCGGTTCCTGACGCTCGCGCGATTCCTCGCGGCGTGGATCGGATCGGTTCCGGTCGAGATTTCTTCTGTCACCGTCATGCCGGGGTTGGCCCTG
>JBEKFT010000425.1:0-2540 GCA_050013175.1 Verrucomicrobiota bacterium | reverse complement strand
CCCCGCGCCATTTTCACGTTGGGCCACCAACCGGACAGGTTCCAGCCTTTCTGCCGGGGGCTGATCAAATTCTCGATGGTCGGCGCTCCTTTCGCCGTGCCGTCATTGTTCAGGTGATTCAAGAGAAGATCCACACCGCGCGCATCGAGCAGCGCATGGTTCCAGGAAAGGTACAGGTGGTTGATCCCATCCGCGTGCCGCACCAGGTCGAACGCCAGCGAGGGACCCCGGCCGGAGTGTAACTCGCGATCAGTCACCACTTGCGGCAGCGGCCATGTCCCGTTCGCGCCGCCACTGTGATCCGTGTGCTCGCAAAAGATCGTCCCGGGTTTTGGTTCCATGCGCCAGAGGGGAGGGATCAAAGGCAGCGGGCGGACGACGCGCACCCGGGCCAGCCAGTCGAGGATGGGGGATGAGGCGATGCGCCGCCGCAAGAGGTCGGCGTCCAAGCCGCTTCCGAGGCGGTGAACGGCGCAGCAGACGTTGCCGGGCAGCCCGATGCGCCGCATCCGATGGTCCTGGCCGTGCATGAAATAATCTCCGGCAGCCAACCGAATCTGGCGAGGCAGGTCAGGCATAAGGAGCGGCCAACCCGACGCTCAGGGTGAGGAATGGTGGTTGCGGGCCAACTCGGCGATACAATTGGCGAGAGTGGCCATGGAGGTCAGGTTGTTGCCCGTCAGGTGCGAATCCGGCACGCGCACACCCAGAACGCGCTCGCAATAAAGCAGCAGCTCGACCAGCGCAAAGGAATCGATGCCGGCCTGGGCCAGGGGGCTGTGTTCATCAAACGTGGCCCCTTCGGCCACGAAATTCGTGCGCGCGAACTGGCAGAGCTGTTCGGAAATGGTCTTGGGATCCGTCGTCTGAGGGGTCATAGATTAGTCAGGCATTGAACGGGGGATGCAGTGCCGCGCCACGGCATCGGCGAGGTCCGCCGGAGGAAAAGCCGGCAACAACCTCGATTCGGCCAAAGGGGGAATCACGGGCAAATAACGATGGTTTGCGCTCATGCTTCGGATTATGGCGCGTCCCGGAACAGGGTCAAGTATGGAAGCTGGAAAGTCCCGCCGCGGCATTATCTGCTTGCCCGTCGCCCGCGCCCCGGCCCAATCTGTGATGCATGACACCCGCGGCAACGAACCCAACAGCGACCTCTGCATGGTCTCCGCGGAGGAAGCATTTGACTGTCAAAATCGCGGTGCTGGTCTTGCTCGCTCTGGTGTTCGGCTTCGGCCAGGGCTGGGCCTCGACCCGGCTTTATGGACGGGATCGTGTAGCCGGTTTTCACATGGGCGTGCTGCACGGGGCCCTGATGCCCGCCGCCCTGCCGGGCCTGCTCATGGGAAAGGATCTCCCGATTTATGCTCCGAACAATGAGGGGCGGCCGTACAACATCGGCTTCATTTTCGGCATCAATGCTTGCGGCACGCTGTTCTTTGGCGTCGGCTTCTGGCCGATGCGGCACCGCTGAAAAACAGCTCAGTAAAGCCCGCCGCGAAAGATTTCGATCACGCTCAGCTTTCCCCCCGCCCAATAGCACGCCGGCGGAAATTCAAACACCCTTCGCGTCCGGTCAAAGATAAGTTTGACCGGGTGGGCTGGAATGTTCGGATCGTAGGCATCGAACTGAATGTCGTTCTCCGATTCCGCCAGCCCGAACAAGACGATTCCGTGGTTGATGGTGATATGGGGAAAGCGGAACAGATGCACGATCGGGACCGCGCCGACGCGGATCGACCGCGCCAGCCGCTGGGCGATGTGTTGCTGGTGGCGTCCCCACACCGGGAACACCATGCGCCAGTGGCTGCGAAGGAAGTAAGATTGCCATGCGCCGCCGCATTCGGCTTTGAGGAGCGGTTCATGGGCCAGGCTGAACGGGCGCAGGCCCTCGAAGCCGGGGATGACAATCCGTTCGGATTCCACACAGGCCCGGCGGGGGTTGCGGGAGACAACGAGCCGGATGAGTTTGCGATAAGCCCGCGGTTCCACCGCCGGCAGCCCCGGATCAAATCGGGCATGCTGCAAGAACTGGCGGGTGGAGCACACCATCACGAAGCAATGGTGGTAATAGGTCGGGGGCGGATCCGTGGGGAAGGTGGTCATCGCACCCGTCACCGGGTCGAACCGGTATTGCCATACCAATTCATGGGCGTACCCGAAGGTGTCGAGGTCGAATCGGAAGGGGCAAGCGCGGTGCTCGGTCGTTGCCGTCATGTTGCTTTGCCGTCCGCGCCGCTGAGGGTGAGTTCGGCGGACATGACGTTGACGCCGGAGACGGAGGCCGAAGCCCTGGCCTGGATCAGATAGCCCAGCCGGCCGGTGATCGTGGCTTCGATGCGGAGCGTGTCGCCGGGTCGGGCCGAGCCGAGGATTTTGACGGCGCGGAGGGCGGTCAGTTTGAGCCGGGGCATGGAGGGATTGGCGGGATCTTCCTGCGCCACCATTCCGGCGACCTGCGCGCCGGCCTCGACCAGGAGCACGCCGGGAAGAATGGGTTCGCCCGGGAGATGGCCGCGGAGATAGTATTCGTCGCCGCG
>JBEKFT010000424.1:0-2545 GCA_050013175.1 Verrucomicrobiota bacterium | reverse complement strand
GACCCTTCCAATACAATTCACGTCCTGGTCTGGGGCGATGTGCCTTTCCTGGGAGAGAATCAGGAGACGACGGGAATGCTGGAGCGGGCTGCGGCGCGGGGTGGAGTTTGCGTGCTTGCCCATCCGAGCAGGAGAGCGGCCTGGAAGGTATTTCGAACGGAATGGCTGAAGTGGCTGGCGGGGATTGAGGTTTGGAACCGAAAAACAGACGGGTGGTCCCCGAGTCGTGAGGCTCAAAAACTCATTTCGCAAACCCATGCCTCACCCCTCGTCGGCCTGGATTTCCATAGTGCAAAACAGTTTTTCCCGCTCGCCGTATGCTTGGAGGTCGAGGGCAAGCCCGACGAAGCAAAACTTTTGGAGGCCCTGCGCCGGGGTTCGTGCCGCTGTGAGGCTTTCGGAATGAACCTGCAGACTTTCACAGGAGGGATGGGGGGGGCCATAACCGGAATACTTGAGTGGGGCCGTCGCCGGGCAGCCCGAGCCTATCACTTCGGGGCAGCTGCTCTGGCTCCCAAAACCCCTGAAACAAAGGTTGTCGACTGAAGTTTTCTCTTGAACAGCATGCTATCGATTGAACCCAGGTCCTATGTGTTGGTCAGCGCCTGCCGCAATGAAGAGGCGTATATTGAGGGATTGGTAAGTGCGATTGCCGCGCAGACAGCCCGGCCCGTGCGCTGGATCATCGTTGATGACGGCTCCACGGACGCCACGTATGTCCGCGCCGAGGAACTGAGCAGGAATCTTTCCTTTCTTCAGATTGTCAAAATGCCGGGCGGGCGCCCGCGCAGTTTTGCTTCGCAGGTTTTCGCTGCACAGCACGGATATGAAGTGTTGAAAGGATTGCAGTTTGACTTCATCGGCTTTTTGGACGCTGACATACGGGTTGAGCCCGATTATTACGAACGGCTCATCGGCTTCCTGGAATCCGATTCCACGCTGGGCCTCTGCGGTGGCGCGGTCCTGGATCAGTATGGAGATCACCTGGAAAACATCCGGCGCGGCAGCGAAGATTTTCACGTGCCGGGAGGGGTCCAGTTTTTCCGGCGCAACGTCTTTGAGCAAATCGGCGGCTATGTTCCCATTGAAGGTGGGGGTCAGGATACCATCGCCGATGTGATGGCGATGATGCACGGCTGGAAAATCCGCGTATTCCCGGAGTTGGAGGCTCTTCATCTACGGCCAGACGGATTTGCCAGGGACCACATGCTTCGGCGCGGAATCAAGTGGGGACGCAAGTTCTATCTGCTCGGATACCATCCAATCTTTTACCTGGGCCAATGTGTCCGCCGATTAGGCCAACGACCTTGGATCCTGTGCAGTGTTTGTCAATTGCTCGGTTTTGCCATTGCCTCCGTAAAGGGGGAAACTCGACCGGTGTCGAAGGAGTTTGTGCGGTTTCTGCGCAAGGTGCAAATGCGGCGGTTGCGTTTGGCAGCGCTCGGTCATCATGAGCGGAACCGAAAACCAATTCTTCCTCAGCCGCGCAACGCTCAGTAAATGCGGGCGCGCAAAAAGCACATTCCTATCATTACCTCCGCATCAAATGATTGAGCCTCCTCGAGCTATGACTCTCGATCTCGGGCCATTCGGCGCTTTGCCCAAAACCCGGCCTGTTCCAAAACCCTATATCCGCTCGCTGGACTCGCTGAGGACCATCGCCGCCTTGCTCGTGCCCTTCGCGCACTTCGTCGTCCCCAACTCCACGACAACCATCGCATTTTTCCAGAACACCGATCTCGCGGTGGATTTCTTCTTTGTGCTGTCTGGCTTTGTCATCGCTCTGAATTACTGGGAAATCTCCGGCGCTCACCCGGTCTGGCGCTATCTCCGTGCCCGCTTTGCGCGCATTTATCCTCTCCATCTCCTTACCCTCTTCCTGTTCCTGGGACTCGAGTTGGTGAAATACATGGGCGAATCCAAGTTGTCCGTGAAGCCAACCTATCCGGCCTTTGCCCAGAACACCCTGGGTGCCTTCGTTCTCAACGTCCTGCTCCTGAATGCTCACGGTCTGACGCCTTCCGTGACCTTCAATGTCCCGTCATGGAGCATCGGCGCGGAGGCAACCTGCTATCTCCTTTTTGCCGCCATATTACTCATTACTGCCAACTCAGCGCGGCGGGTCTTTCTGATCCTGGCCACTGTTATTGCAGCTGGAATTTTGTTTGGCTCCTTTCCGCAGTTGCGTAGTACGAGTTTCGGTGTCATCCGCGGCCTGCTAGGCTTCGGTCTCGGCTGCACGTGGTGGGTCTGCCTCAAGAATATTGTGTTAAGGAGGCAGACTGACTCAGTTGGTGGGAAAGCGTCCGCCCGGTGCAAGGCGGGCACCGTTAACGCCCTCTGCCTGGTCTTGATCACCGCCGGCGCCGCCGCCTTGGCCTATCGGCTGAAATACCCCGGCATTCACCTGTTTGCACTCGGGGTCATCGGTCTGTGTGCTGCCAACCCGGCCAATCCTCTCATCCAGACCCTCGAACGAATCGGACAAGGCTGGTTCGGCCAGGTTTCCTACGGTGTTTACCTCTGGCATTACTTCGTCATCTGG